>JBGSKR010000155.1:0-4120 GCA_041741135.1 Mariniblastus sp. | reverse complement strand
CACCGACGACGTTCGAGAAAACATTGCTGTCTTTGGTGACCAGAAACGAGTCGCCGAGCAACTGTTTGATCCTCGCAACCAATTGAAACAAATCCTCGATGCTGACGCACAAGTTTTTCGCAAAGCTTGCTACCGATGTTTTGACGGTGTCGTGGAGTCAGTCCCAGAAAGCTATTTCAAACCAGGCACGGAACCAATTGCGATCGTCGCGAGAACCTATTGGAAAGAGCTAAACTCGATCGACATCGGCATCGAGTTGGGCGAGGTTCCGCAAGTTGAAAACATGGAGCAACTAGGTTTCATGATTGCCGGTCGTGCTCAAGGCAACGTGAATTTGCAAACGGCAGGTTTGATGCCGATCACCCGACCGGGTGGAAAAATTCGCCGCGAGATTTGGCAACGCATGGATGACTTCGGTGATTACAGCCTGTTTCAAGACTCCAGTAGTGAGTTCAATATCGCTCCTGGGCGAGATTGTTCCACCTCCGATTCGGTCAAGATTTTTAAGGCCTTCAAAGGCGGCACTGAACTGAAGTATTAATTCCCCAGATGGAGAGCCTCGCAGCAGAAACTCCCATTGCCTGACCGAAGAAAACATAAAACTATAAATACGGATTGTTCCATGAAATCGCGAATTGCTTCCACCATCTCCATCGCTTTTCTGTTCTTGTTTGCCGCGAGCACTTTTGTCGCTGTCGGTTCGACCGCTTCGGCTGGTACGCTCGATGAGGAACTGGACTACAAAGTCCACGCGATCTGCCAATATCTGAAGGGAAAGCAATACACCACCGTCTCGATGTTGCCCATTGGCGGCATTTCGGTTGCCACGGGAACTAACCGCATTGGTGCCATGATGCAGCAGAAATTCTCTGCACAAGGTATCGAGATGGTTGGCAGCGGTGCTCCGGTCCAATTGGATATTGATATCTCTCTTGGCCCCAACGACGCGAGACTGCTGATCGAGATTGGATTGAAAACCGATCGCGGTCAGAAACTACGCGACTGGACGGGCGAGTTCGAATACGAAATCGGCGGCAAAGATGTGCAAGTAGAAGTCGACAAAGGTTACACGATTGCTGAGATTGACTACGCGGATGACGTGCAAAAGATTTTGGCGATCCCAGTGGCTGACCATCAGCTTCCCAAAGACGCGAAAGCCGCCAATCGAGCCAAGTTGCATCAGCTTGCCGAAGCGTATGACGACCCAAAATCGTATATCAAAGAAGAATCCAAAATTTCGGCTCATCAAAGCGGTCTTTATCAAATGGAGATCGTGACGACGCATGATCCAAAAATGGCGCCTAACAGCTACCAAGCTGTGCCGTCCAAGATCGAAGGAAAGTTCCCCTTCGTCCATCTTGCCAAAGGCGACATGATCGGCGTTCGCTTGTTTAACCACGACATCCAACCCGTCGCAGTTGAGGTTTGCCTAGACGGCATCAGCGCCATGTTTTTCTCGACGCTGAAAGTCAATCACTTTATGATCCCGCCCAAGAGCTCGATCCTCGTTCGCGGATTCCATCAAGGTGTAGACCCTCACACCCAATTGCATCACTACAAACATTTTCAGATCGTGGACTATTCCAATTCGGCCTGGTTGCAAGCTCAACAAGCTGGCTTTGCATCACTGCCAGAAGCCCAAGGCTCAATCGCTGCCCATTTTTCGAGAGAGGGCCAGAAAGATCGTGGTGGCAATGCAGTCGAGCGAGATTTGATCGGTCAAGGCGCCGATTTTACCGAGAAGGCCAAAGTCGAAGCGATGAAGATTGGCCCCGTTTGCGAAACAATTGTCGTGCACTATCAAAAACCCTAACTGAACCCCTAACTGAACCCCTAACTGAACTCCTAACTGAACCCCTAACTGAACCCCTTTTTCTGGAGCTACCATGTCACACTTCAAGCTTCCAATCGCTGCCATTCTGATGGCCATCTGTTCTCTTAGTTTTGTCAACCTTGCCGCTGCCCAAGGCGGTCAGTGCTCCACGCCTCGGCAATACTATTCCGAGTGGAAAAAACATCCGCAACAAGATTACCACTATCGCAACTACTATTACAAACCAAGTGATACCTACTCAGGTTACAAGCATCACTACGTCATCTACACACCATCAAAGCCAAAAGATCTTTACTATTACAATCCCTACACCAAAAAATACTGGGGTCGTTGTCCCGTCGCGCACGGTGGTAAACCACTCTATTCGCAACTCCCGCCCGAACATCGCCACGAGCAACTTGATCAGATTCCCGAAGCGTCATTTCCAGATTTTGGTGGCCTACCTCCGATCCCCGATTCCACCGATGGACTACTCATCGACCTGCCTCCCGACGATCTTCCAATTTTGTAAGATTCATCCGTGGTGGCGGTTCTCTTCGCCCGGCGAAGGGGTTCAGCAAAGTTTTCCCAAGCTGGCGATTGCTTCCGCGATGTTGCGCAGTTGATCGGGAGTTGCCATCGTACCGTTGGCAACTTTAGTCTCGGCGGCCGATAAATTGCGTTCCGCCGCAGTCGCTACTTCAGTCAGTTCCTCTGCCGAACGAATGATGTCGGCAGGACGCAAGTTGGCGGCTCGCCGCATTCGCTCTCCTTGGTCACCAATATCAGAGTTAGGCGATTCCGCATCGAGATGCGGAATGGTGAGAGGTGATAATGCGGTTTCATTTGATTGAGCCGACTTTCTTCCTGCGAACTTTGCCTGAGAAAGTCTTTCGTCAAGAAAACTGGCCGCCGTTTCGGATGTCGAGTGGCTTGCCGAATCGAGTGTGGAATCGGTAGCGTCGTCAAATGGGGCTGGGGCACGATGTAAGCCGGTAGTTCTTCTCGCTGCTTCGGTTGGTTGGTCGAGAGAACGAGCATTGATTGGAGAACTGGGATTCATGGATTCCATCGGCGGCGCAACCAACATCACCAACCCAAGTCCGAGCATCAGACCGCAGAATCCACCGGCGAGGACGGTAGACTTTTTCCCCAGTCCATCGGGACGTGTGGCGATCTGAGGCACATCGACGCGAGTCAGCCAATGAACTTGCGGAGCGGACATCCGCATGGCTTGGATTTCGCTCAATCGCGTTTGCATCAAATTGAGAAATTCTGTCTTCTTGGCGACCTCAGCGTTAATCGTCAAGTGATCAATGCGTTTCGCCCCCAGGTCGACCATTTTTTGATTCTCAGCACTCGCCAGATCATCCAAGCGGTTGATACGTTGACGCAGTTCCGAAACACTCGATTCAACCGAACGAATCAGCGTATCGAGTTCTAGAAAAATTTGATTTTGCATCGCCGCAACGGTTTCCCCACTGCTGGCGAGTAAAGGGTGCTGCGGTGCATACCGACCGGAGTGATCGGCGTAGGCTTTTTGGGCGTCAACGAGTGACCGCTGCAATGCTTCCAGCTTCGGTTGCGAGCGGAGAAACTCACTGGAAGCGGCCAGCGCTTTCGAAGGGCTCAAGCGAGCGGACATCAACATTTCAAGTGCGGCCAATGCTGCATCGAGTTCTTTTTGAGCGCCTCGCTTTTCGATACGGATTTGAGATAGTTCCGCGCGCAGCCCATCATTGCCTTGAACGCTGTTGAGTCCTTGCATCGCGCCGATATCCGCGCCAAGTTCGTTGTCCATCTCACGCAGTTTCTTGGTCGACTCTTCCAACGAACGAGCGGCCCCATCTCGTGCTTGTGCTAGTTCCAATTCCATGCTCATCAATCGTTGCTCTCGAACCTCACCGAGATTGATGTCGATCTGATTGAGCAACAATTCGATGAAGCGTTTCGAGCGTTCGGGTGTTGATGCTTTGGTGTTAAGAATAATTACTTCGGTTTTCCCAAGCTCGGCTCCATTGGGTGCACTCAGTCCGATCATGCCCTGGACGGTTTCGATCGTTTCGTCGTCGGGATAAGTGCCGCTGCCCAGCAGACTTTGTTTGGCGGGCCCGAGTTCGGTCAGCACGTGACGGATGACCTGGGGTTTGCGGGCAACTTCCAAAATCGTTTCTTGAGCCGATTTCATGGACTCGAGCGAACTGAATTGTCCCGGCTTGTAGGCTTGCCCCAACAGATCATCGCGAACGATCAGTGATTGCCGCGCTGACCAAGTCTCCCCACGGAATAGAAACACATAAAACAACG
>JBGSKR010000154.1:0-4522 GCA_041741135.1 Mariniblastus sp. | reverse complement strand
GGGCCGCGTATCGATGCGTCGCAGCTCGACCGACGGTGCGCCGCCGGCATGCGTCGGTGGTATGTCTGAAAACGCATAATCAAATGCGGCTCGCAATCGCTTCTCGACGATGCTCGTGCAATATACAGGAACGGGCTCACCGAGGTAAAATGGAAACAAACGGATGTCATCAAAGCCCATCACGTGATCCGAATGCTCATGCGTGTAAATCACCGAATGCACGATCCCAATGTTCTCCCGCAGCAATTGCATCCGCAGGTCGGGAGAAGTATCGATCAGCAAATTCCCCTCCGGCAAACCCATGATGGCACTGGCTCGCAGTCGATGGTGAAGCGGATCGTTGCTGCGGCAAACGGGGCACGAGCAACCGATCGCCGGAACGCCGACCGAGGTGCCTGTTCCGAGCAGGATCATCTGGCCAGTGATCGGGGTGTTGGAAATGACTTTTTTGGGTTTACTTTCAGTCAAGTTGTCGGACTCCAAGTGCATTCAAAAATTGGAAAAATTGGCTTGGGCTGTCGCATAGGCTTCTGGCCTGTGGGCACACTGAACACAAGCTGGAAGCTTATGCCACAGGACGTGGCACGGAAGTTGCCTCGTTCGGCTCGAATCGATTTAGCGAATGACATTTATGGCCAAATCCTCCCAATTTAATGTCAGTTCGCTCTAATTGTGTACCGCACGTCAATAAACGCAACCTGAGTTGATTCGCCCGAACGGTGCTTAATACTCAATCTCCGTTGACCATACGGCGTTATCTCTATAATCTGATAGCGAGTTTCCATCGACGCAAATCCTGCGCAAACTGCCCCATTTCTTCAAAAAAGGGTGGTTACGCGACAGCTATGCCACAAACCGATTGACAATCTTGCTGAAACTCATGTGATTGAATAATTCGACCAACTTGAACAGCTATCCTGACTGGCCAAAGAAACGCTGCTCGCGACTGCTTAAGAAATAAAATAATTATGGAAATTTTGGAACGATTTTGGGACGCTATCACCACTTTTTTTGGTGGCCTGCTGTCAGGTTTTGAGCGTTTGATTACCAATTTGTTTGGATCGTCCAACGCCCGTTATGTGAAAAAACTTCAGTCAAAAGTTGACGCGATTAATTCGCTTGAAGCGACTTACGAAGCGATGACCGATGACCAACTCCGCGAGCAAACCGAACGATTTAAAGATCGATTGCGCGGCGGCGAGACCACCGACGATATTATCATTGAAGCCTTCGCCGTTTGTCGTGAGGGCGGTAAGCGATTTTTGGGGATGCGTCATTACGATGTGCAGATGATCGGTGGCATGGTGTTGCACAGCGGCTCGGTTGCTGAGATGGTGACGGGTGAAGGTAAAACCCTCGTAGCGACATTGCCAGCATATCTCAACGCGCTGGTCGGTAAGGGCGTCCACGTTGTCACCGTCAACGACTATCTGGCTCGTCGCGATATGGAGTGGATGGCTCCGCTGTATATGGGCTTGGGTCTGACCGTCGGTGCGATCCAAAGCAATATGGCCGTTCGCGAGCGACAAGAAGCTTATGCGAAAGACATCACCTACGGAACCAACAACGAATTCGGTTTTGATTACTTGCGGGACAACATGCGTCCGGCGGCGCGAGGTGACGATCGATTTGATAAACGAATGCAGCAATCGCAAGGCCCGTTGGCGTTCGCGATCGTCGATGAAGTTGACAACATTCTGATCGACGAAGCTCGTACGCCGTTGATTATTTCCGGCCCCGCACATCAGAACCCCTCCCGCTATGTGGAAGCCGACCGCATCGCGAAGGCGCTCGAGAAAGATTTGCACTTCCAGGTCAACGAGAAAGATCATACTGCGACACTGACCGATGAAGGCGTTCGCTTTGCCGAGAAAATGGCGGGCGTAGAAAGTTTTTACACGGCGGGCAACATGGATTGGCCGCACATGATCGACAACGCGCTCAAGGCTCGCTCGCTTTATAAACTCGATGTGAACTACGTCATCAAAGACGGCGGGATCGTGATCGTCGATGAGTTTACCGGACGTTTGATGGAAGGACGCCAATGGAGTGACGGGTTGCATCAAGCCGTCGAAGCCAAAGAAGGCGTGAAGATCAAAGAGGAAACACAAACCCTCGCCACGATCACCCTGCAGAACTATTTCAAACTTTATGAAAAAGTCTGTGGGATGACCGGAACCGCGATGACCGAAGCCGAAGAGTTTTGGAAAATCTACAAATTGAACGTGGTCGCAATTCCGACCAACCGCGCAATGCAGCGGATCGCGCATCCGGACATTATCTACAGCGGCGAGAGCCACAAATGGACGGCGATCGCGGAAGAGATCGAAAATTATCACCGCTGGGATATGGTGTTTCTCAGCTCTGGTGAATACTACGTTGGAAAAATCAAGAACGAAAACGATTCCGAAGTTGTACTTTTGGACAAAGCGGATGGGCAACAACACTCGCTCGCTCGCAACAAAATCAGTCGCGTCCAATACAAGGGGCGGCCGATTCTCGTTGGCACGGTTTCGATTGAGAAAAGCGAATTGATTTCTCGAATGCTTGAGCAACGTGGCATCAAACACGAAGTCCTCAACGCGAAACATCATAAACGAGAGGCCGAAATTGTCGCTCAAGCAGGCCGTCGCAATGCCGTCACCATTGCCACGAATATGGCTGGTCGCGGTACGGACATTGTTCTCGGTGGTAATCCCGAAACGATGGCGTGGGCTCGCCTGCAAGATAAGTATCCAACGCGTCTCGATGTGCCACTCGATGAATGGGACGCTTTGGTTGAGAGTATCGACACCGATCACAAAATGGCCGAGATGGGCAAAGAAGTCAAAGCACTCGGTGGCTTGCACGTGATCGGCACGGAGCGTCATGACGCGCGGCGCATCGACCTGCAGCTTCGTGGTCGTTGCGGTCGTCAAGGCGATCCGGGTTCGAGTCGATTCTTTCTTTCACTCGATGACGACCTGATGCGAATTTTCGCTGGCCCGTTCGTTAAGCGAGTGCTGGAAATGGGCGGCTTCAAAGACGATGTGCCAATCGAAAGTCGGATGGTTTCCCGCCGCATCGATTCGGCCCAAAAGAAACGCGAAGAGTACAATTTTGAGATTCGCAAAAGCTTGCTCGAATACGACGAAGTGATGGATGAGCAACGCAAACGCATCTACCGCTTCCGTCAACGCGTACTCGATGGCGTGAGTTGTCGCGAGGTCGTGCAAGACATGATCCGTGATCAGTCCGAGCGCAATCTCGAAGCCTGCCTCGCACCGGACTTCCGGCAAGTCTCGTTTGCCGGGTTTGCTGGTAAACAACTGTGGGTCAATCTCGATCCGAAACAGTTCCGCAATGCCTCGCCTGAGGAAGCGATTCGGATTTGCTTGGATGAGGCGGAGCGTCAAGCCGAAACGGACATCCTTGGTCAGATTGAAGAGAACCTTTCCCGGGCTGAAGAGGAGTCCGAATGGAGTTGGGAGGCACTCGCTCATTTCGCCAACTCACGTTGGAATCTGGGTGTTCGCGACCGCGAGTTGAAGGCAATCGGACGCGATCGCGTTGACGAGTATCTGATCGACAAAGCCCGCGCGGCAATCCAGAAAGTTAAAATCGAAGGCGCTGAGCAAATGCTTGACCCTGACTACGGCTACCAAACCGTTGTCCAATGGGTGCAAGCGAAGTTCGGCATCAAGCTCGAAGTTGAGGAACTCCGCGAACGCAGCAGCGAAAGTATCACCGAAACGGTGATCGAAAAAGCGATTCAGAATTACGAAGAAAAAGAAGTTGACTATCCCGTGATGGCTGGGCTGTATCGGTTTACGGAGCCTGCGTCGGGTGGCACAACTGGTCGGATCGACCGCGAAGGATTGGTTAGCTGGGCTTCACGTCGATTTGAAGACGGCTTTACGCTGGAAGAATTGAAGAACAAGCAACGCGACGAGATTCGTGAGTTGTTGGTCGAGAAAAGTCGTCAATCACAAGCCGCGGCTCGAAAGTCGATCGCGTCCCTCAAGAAAGTTGTCGCGCAAGTCGCTGAGAAAGGTCTTATCCCACTCGTAGCTGCCTCGGAGGCAGATGCCAAACCGCTGGTCGATTGGTTCAAGCAAACGATTGACCATGATCTTTCCACCGAACGCTTCGAGCGATATGAACGCGAGGATTTAGAGCAACGACTGGAAGCCATTGTCGAAGATCATTACCACCCCGAGTTCCGACGCATGGAACGAATGGTGCTACTCGAGATCGTCGATTCGGCTTGGAAAGACCATTTGCTGGCGATGGATTATCTCCGCAGTGCCGTCGGCCAACGTGGGATGGCTCAGCTCGATCCGAAAGTCGAATACAAACGCGAAGGCATGCGAATGTTCGACGGACTGTGGGTGTCGATCGGTGAACGTGTCACCGATCTGGTGTTTCGGATGGAGCAGATGAACGAAGACTTTGTCAGTCACACGCTCATTGAAACCAGCGCTCGTCACGAAGAGATCGCTCCGCTGCAACAACTGCCGATGGATTCGGAATTTTCAAACGA
>JBGSKR010000153.1:0-12921 GCA_041741135.1 Mariniblastus sp. | reverse complement strand
TCGCAGCAAACTGACCTACGTCTTGAACGGTTACAAAACGGTTTTACTATCCACCGACGGCATTTCACATGCCAGCCCCATCAGTTTTTTTGAATAATTGTTGGAGCCCCGTTTATCTCTTGGAACTCGGTGCCTCGACAGGCATTGGCAAGTAACTTGCACGCAACCTGTTTTCAACGCTAGCGTCAAGTTCAAGATCGGTCGGTGTTCGTGCAAGTTGAACAGTTTGCAACCAATCATGTTACGATTGTGATTCGCTGAAGCAGCGAGAAAAACCATTTTCAACCAGGGAGTCTTCATGTACACACGAATGCTGAACCTCTGGGAACGCTTTCTCGCGAGTTTTTGGTTTGTGCCAGCGGTCATGATGATCGCAGCGACGCTGGGAGCGGTCGGTTTGATTCGGTTTGATGCAACGATCGGTCGATCGCTTTTCGACGCTTACCAGATCTTTGAGTTGTCTCCGCCAGCCGCTCGCTCGATTCTATCGTCGATTGTGGGGGCCATGGTAACTTCGACGGGAGTTGTTTTCTCGATGACGATTGTTGCACTGTCGCTGGCGTCATCCCAATTTGGGTCAAGGCTGATTCGCACTTTTCGCAACCGCAAAAGCACTCGTTTTACTTTAGGTATTTTTGTATCGACCAGTTTGTTTTGCATTTTGGTGTTGGCGTCGATCCGAGAGGTCGAAGATTATCGTTTTGTCCCAACCACATCCGTCGTGATGGGAATTCTCTTGGCGATCCTGTGTCTCTCCACCCTAATTTACTACATCCACGATATCTCAAATGCGATTCAGGCACCCAGTGTGATTCAGTCGTCAGCGCATGATCTCGGGAAAGCAATTGATCGCATGTTTCCTGAGCGAATTGGCGAAGATGGCGATCAAGAGGTCGACAGTAAGCGCATCGTTGACTCGGGCATCGATTTTCAGAATCCAGATTTTTCCGTGCAGTTCAATCGCGCCGGGTACGCTCAAGCGATTGCGAATGAGACGATTATGGAATTGGCTTGCAAATACAACGTGGTGATTCGGCTGGTGGTTCAACCCGGTGATTTCATACAAGATGGATACAAGGTCGCCGAGGTGTTCTTGACTGACAGGACACAGCCGGATTTTAGCGAAGATGATCGAAGAAGTAGTTTCGTTCGAGAGCTGCGTGGATGCCTGCTGGTTGATTTCAGTCGCACGCCAACACAAGATGTGCGTTATGCATTCAATGAACTGGTGGAAATCGCCGTTCGAGCATTGTCTCCGGGAATCAATGATCCCTATACGGCGCTGACCTGTATTGAGCACATTCAGGCCGCACTTCTTCAAATGAAGCAACGTAAAACTCCGAGTGCCTATCGTTTAGATAAAGAGCATGGCGTTCTTCGCGTGATTGCGCAACCTGTCACTTTGGGAGATTGCACGGAGGGATCGCTGGGAATGATCGCGGACTATGTTGCCGGTAGCCCAAAAGTCAAAGCACGATTGGAACGGGCTTTAGATGATGTAAGACAAGCCTGATGTCGTGCTGTATTAGGTTTGTCGTACTCGCATGTTACTGCCTGAACTGCGGCGTCCGACGTGTTTAATCCGGTACCTCACGATGATGGAACGAGGCTTCCAACGCGGGTGGATGCTGATGGACTTGAATCGCACCGAGGTTTTCCAATTGCTTCGCATACTCCAATCGCAGCGACTCGTTTGCAGCGATTACGACGAACGATCGTCCTTCGGCCAGCAGTTGTTGATACGTTTCTAACGCGGGCAACCCAATTCCACGAACCGCTTCATCGATCGATGCCACGCCTCCGATCCACGCACCGGCGATGGCGCCAAAAATCGGCGCGGCAATATTCAGTCCAGGAACAGCGATCAGCAACAATCCAGACCCAGCACCGATTGCACCGCCTTTTAAAATTCCTCCGGTGACG
Source organism: Mariniblastus sp. (assembly GCA_041741135.1). Lineage (GTDB taxonomy): Bacteria > Planctomycetota > Planctomycetia > Pirellulales > Pirellulaceae > Mariniblastus. Next base: position 10,998 of record JBGSKR010000153.1, on the reverse strand, counting down.
TCGGCGCCGGACACTTCTTCCACCTCGTCATAGATAATAGCAGGCATCTCGTGTTCAGCCGAGGCATCCCGTTGAGAGACTCGATGAAGCGGCACATTTTGTCGCCGCATCTCGGTGGCTGCCCGACTTGCCGCCTCGGAATCTTGAAAGACGCCGACCACGGCTTCGATTGCTTCGATTTTTGTTTCGTTTGTAGTTTCAGTAATTGCCATATTGGCATTCCAGAGAGTGTTGAAGGTTTGCGTGTAAGAGCGTTGAGCGCAATCACATTGGAAAGCACGAATAGTGCCAAGACTTAGCACCCTCCAATTCGTGGACGTTTGCATCAATGCGGATGATCATCGCTGATCGGGTGACGACCAACTTGGCCGCAAAAGCATCAGGGCATTCGCCAAGTTCCGATGAAAATGCAGATGAATCGACTTCACGATCTTTGGCACGTTAGCTGCGTCCTGTTCCATCTATTCAATGAACCGACAATTACTTATCGAATTATCGAAAGGAAGAAAAATGACTACCCGAGTACCTGATAAAGCCCAAGACATGAATTCGGAAACGATTGAATCGTTACAGGAGTTAGTTCGTGGTTTGGAAGACAGCGTAAAATACCACCACGAAGCAGCGAAAGGTATTGACGATGATTTTGTCGCTCAAACGTTTCGCGAAATCGCGAGCGAACGAAAACAAATTTGCGATAACCTTAGCGGCTTCGTTGCGCTGGCTGACGAAAAACCAGCCGACGACGGAACGTTCGGTGGGACCCTTCGAACGATCTGGACATCGTTTCGGACAGGCCTCAATGGTGGCGATTCCACCGTGGTGCTAATCGAAGCGGAACGAGCGGAAGATGCGATTGTCCAAAAATTCAAAGACGTTCTGCCGGAGATCGCAGGTAATCCAATCAACGCCAAGCTTAACGGTTACTTCTCGGTTGTGAAAAATGGGCATGATCGAGTGAAAGCACTTCGCGACGCCTATCAAGCGAAATAGGGTTGCCCATCGAGGCAGGTTGCGATCCGTCTCACTTAAAGCTGCTATTCAAGCCGCCCACGAAAGCGCGAGGCGGCTTTTTCTGTCGATGGTTGATGAACGGATAAATTTTCTTCTATCACTTGCCTTACTTGATAGAATGACGGCACCGAATCACCAGTAAGGAATCAAGTGTGCCAAAAATTTTAGCAATTGACGACGATCGAACGGTTCTTCGATTAATCGAGCGAGCGTTGGCTGACACTAATTTAGAAGTCGTGACATTTACCAATGCCGAGCAAGGGTTGGCTTTGCTGGTGGAGTTAGATGTTGCCGTCTGTCTGCTCGATATCATGCTGCCCGACATGAATGGCCTAGAGTTGGCCAAAAAGATTCGGGCACTTGATGCACGGTTGCCGATTATCTTTATTACTTCGCTGGATGACAGCGGTACCGCAATTGAAGCAATGAAACTGGGTGCCTACGAGTATTGCTCGAAACCGCTTGACGTTCAGCAAGTGCAAGACCTCGTTGAGAAAGCCCTCGAATCGCGTCGGTTGATGCAATCGCCGGTGTTCTTTCCTCAGAGCGATGCGAAGCCGGCGACGGAAGGCGAGCATCTCGTCGGGAGTAGCCCGTCGATTTTCGAAGTCTACAAACAGATTGGCCGAGTCGCCGCTCAACAGGTTCCGGTCTTGATCCGTGGAGAAAGTGGAACAGGCAAAGAGTTGATCGCTCGCGCTATTTATCAACACAGTCATCGAAAAGATCAGTGTTATGTCGCTGTCAATTGCGCGGCGTTGTCGGAAACACTTTTGGACAGTGAATTGTTCGGCCACGAAAAAGGCGCGTTCACCGGAGCCGATCATCGCCGTGTTGGCAAGTTCGAGCAATGTAACGGTGGCACGATCTTTCTTGATGAAATCGGAGACATGTCGCCGCTATTGCAAAGCAAGGTCTTACGATTGCTTCAGGATCAGAAATTTGAACGAGTGGGCGGTAACAAAACGATTAACACCGACGTGAGAATTATTTCGGCCACCAACCGCGATCTCGAAAAAATGATTGGTGACAATGAGTTTCGGTTGGACTTGTATCACCGCATTAACGCCTTCGAAATTCATCTTCCTCCCTTGCGCGAGCGTGGCGATGATATCAATCTGTTGATCAATCACTTCATCGGTCGCTTTTCGAAAGAACTTGGAAAACCGCTCGAAGGCATTTCTGCGGAGGCGGTGCAAATTCTTCACTCATTTGACTGGCCGGGCAATATTCGTGAATTGCAGAGTGTGCTGCGTCGTGCCATTTTAATGTCAAATGGTCCGGTGATTGTCCCAGAAAATTTGACCGATGACGTTTTGAAGGCTGGTCACAAGATCGATATCGCTGATGAAATGTTGGCCGCCGATTCATCAGAAATTGTTAACTTTGTGGATCGGCGGATCGATTCAGGATCGCACGATGTCTACACGGAAACCCTGGCGATGATGGAAGCCAAAGTGATTTCCCGAGTCTTGAGTGTCACCGAAGGTAATCAGTCGAAAGCCGCTGAAATCCTCGGCATCACGCGCGGCAGTTTGCGCACCAAAATTCGATCACTGGGAATCGTGATCGAACAAGTCGTTTCGATTGATTGAAGGGCCGTTTGTTTGATATGGCTTTTCGTCAAACTCAACTGCATCAAGGCAAGCAGAGAACGCAGCAGTGTTTTCGGTTTGATCGTCAGCAATCGCTCCGCAGTCGCATCCATCAGTATAACCTCTCATGCTTACCACCATCATGCCGCCCATGTATACCAAATTGAGAATAGAAAGTTCGTGGGTTCGATGGCTGATAGGCATGGTTCTTCTGTTTTCCGTCACAGCTTGCATGTGCTTCGTATTATTCTCTCCGGATTGGGTATCAAGAGAAAATCAGTTCGCAACGAAACCATTCACTTCGCTTCGTGAGTATCACTACGCCCAATTACACATGGGAATGAAAGTGCAGATTACGGTGTGGTGTGAGAGCCAGTCCAATGCCGAGACGGCTTGCAAGAATGCTTTTCGGCGAATCACGGAATTGGAATCGGTTTTCAGCGACTACGATTCGACCAGCGAAATTAGTCGATTGACGAAGGGTGCCGTCGAGCAACCGATCGCGGTTTCTGATGAACTGTGGGAAGTCCTGGTCTTCTGCCAGCAATTGAATGAATTGTCCAACGGTGCTTTTGACCCGACGATTGCACCGGTGGTTTCACTGTGGCGCACGGCGCGTCGCAGCGGCGAATTTCCTGATTCAAAAGCTATTGAATTGGCTCGGGCAAAGACAGGTTTTCAGAAATTGATTTTCGATGAGGAGGCACAAACGGTTCGCTGCACTGTGGCAGGCATGAAGCTGGATTTTGGAGGCGTGGCGAAAGGCTACATTGGTGATCAAGTTCTACTGGTTCTGAAACAACACAACATCGAGTCGGCTTGCTACGAAGCAGGCGGAGATTTCGTATTGGGCAGTGCTCCTCCGGATCAGGCTGGCTGGGAGATCAGCTTGGAAGACGACAAGAAACTGAGGCTGGCCAATTGCGGCGTGGCGGTGTCGGGTGATACGGTTCAGTTCGTGGAGATCGCTGGCCAGCGTTATTCGCATGTGGTCGATCACCGCACTGGCATCGGACTGACGACTCGCCGAATGGCTTGGGTGACTGCAGCCAGCGGAATGGAAAGTGATGCGCTGGCAACGACCGGCACGATCATCTCGGCGAGCGATTTTCAGAAGCTGTTAAAACACTTTCCGCCCTCGGAAGGTTGGTCAAAGGTAGTTCATTGACGACGCCCGAAGATTTCGAAATCGAGTTGCGTCGAGCCACGCTGTGAGTAATCAAGAATTATTACATTCGGTCGATTATCAAGTAAACGTCCGATTGACGCCTTTCCTTCCGCAAAAGCAGCGTTCATTCGGAGATCGAATAGTGATTCAAACATGATAAAAGTTTTACAAACGAGACGAGATTGACCATGAAGAAACACAACTTCATTTTCGTATTATTGGTGATTGCTTTTGTTTCCTATCTGGCTGCTTTCCGTACTGAACTTGCAGCCGCTCAAACGATCAATGAGCGAATCGAACCCGTGTGGCACAACTCAGAACAGTTTACGTTCCAGCGAAAACGGCCCGCCGGAAAATCAGAAACGTTGGTCGTAAACGCCAGCACCGGCGAAATGAAAATCGTTGATGGAAAACAGCGTCCGGCTTCCATCGAAAAGCTAACTGGAGGTCAGACGTTTCGCTCGCAGTCGTCTTCTTCCGATGAAGTCCAGCTTGTTTTCAAAAATCAACGGGAACACGCTGTCGATCTGTATTGGGTGGATGCCAGCGGCGGGCAGAAGAAATACGCCACGTTGAAAGCAGGAGAAACGCATCGACAACCTACTTTTGTGGGACACGCTTGGTTGGTTCAAGGTAGCGACGGCAAATTTTTCGGCAGCGTGATTGCCTCGGCCGATGACGAAGTTCTGAACATCGAGAAAGAGTTTGCTCGACCGCAACCATCCTCGCGGCAGCGTCGGCAATTAGAGAACGAATCCCCGGATCGGCAGTATCGGATGCAGTGGGACGTCCAGCGACATGACGCCAAGGACGTGTATTTGATCGAGTCATCCGCCAAAGATGGTTACCGCACGAAACTTCGTACCAATGGTTATCGTTTGCCCGGCGATCCGCTGGATCAATATCAGCTTGTCGTGACCAACACAAAAACGGGCGAGCCAATCGAGCTTGAGTTGCCCGTTTTTGAATTTGGAAAACCGCAAACGCGTTGGTTGAATGAGCACACGTTATTGATTGAAAAAGTTGATCGAGGGCACCAACGGTTTCGGCTGTTTTCGGTGAATCTGGAAACGAAGGAAACAAAGGTTTTGATCGATGAACAGTCCGATCATTTCCTGTCAACATCTTATGCCTCGCCAATTCGCATGTTGACGTATCTAAAAAAGACCAAGGAAGCGATCTATTCGAGCGAACGCAGCGGTTGGCGACATTTGTATCTGCTGGATTTAACCGGCGAGAAACCGCTGCAACCGATCACTGAGGGTGATTGGTTGGTGCGAAAAATTGAGGAAATTGACGAGGAAAGTCGAACGCTGAACGTGATGATTGGCGGATACTACGGCGATCAAGATCCTTATCATCAGCATCTTGCCCGCGTTCATTTCGATGGCAGTGAGTTGGCCGTGCTGACCGATGGCGATGGCGATCATGAGGTGCAGTTTTCACCGGATGGCCGTTTTGTGATCGATACTTATAGCCGAGTCGATTTGCCGCCGGTTCACGAATTGCGGCGTGCCAGCGATGGTAGCCGGATTGTCGAGCTGATGCGAGCCGAACGCTTGAACCAAAATTCGAATCGTCAGAGTGAGGGTGCGGTTGATCGCTCACTGCCGACCGTTTTTCACGCGCCGGGTCGCGACGGACCAGAGGCAATCGATCGCGAAATTTGGGGATTGATTGCGTTTCCAGTGGACTATGATCCTAAGTCAACGAAAAAGTATCCGGTGATCGAATCGATCTATGCCGGGCCACATGGTTCGCATGTTCCCAAACGCTATCGATCTTCACCATGGCATCAAGAATGGACGAAAGCGGGTTTCATTGTGGTTCAGATCGATGGGATGGGAACCGCCAACCGTTCAAAAGCCTTTCACAACGTCTGTTGGCAGAACTTGAAGGATGCTGGGTTTCCGGATCGCATTGCCTGGATGAAAGCCGCTGCGGCGAAATATCCGGCGATGGATTTATCGCGGGTGGGCATTTTTGGTGTCTCGGCAGGTGGCCAGAATGCTTGCGGTGCGTTGATATTTCATCACGATTTTTATTCGGCAGCGGTAGCCTGTTGTGGCTGCCACGACAATCGCATGGACAAGCTTTCGTGGAACGAGCAATGGATGGGATATCCGGTCGGTTCCCACTACGCGGAGAATAGCAACATTGACCATGCCCATCGCTTGGGTGGTAAATTATTGTTAATTGTCGGCGAGCTGGATGAAAATGTGCCTCCAGCTTCGACGCTGCGATTAGCCGATGCGCTGATCAAAGCCGACAAGGATTTTGATTTCCTGATGGTTCCGGGCGCGGGTCACGGTGATGGTGGCAAGTACGGCCGCCGCAAGACGCTGGAGTTTTTTCAGCAGCATTTGATGAAACTGAAAGAATAGTTCTGGCATTCACTTTCGCATGCGAGCTGAAACTCAATTTCGCGGTTTCAGTTCGAACGTGTGTAGGACTTTGCTGTCATTGCTGATGCACTCGATCTTCAGTTTATCTTTCCCGAAAGTCAACATGAAAACGTGATTTCCTTTGTCGGCGATACTGGGAGGGGCGAGATACCAGCGGTCGGTTTTCGGTGTTCGCTGGGGCGCACCGAGTCCGCCCTCGCCAATGTAGACCACGCCCGTGGGGTCTTGTTTTCCGTCGCGGATCGGAAAGGTACGTTTGATATTGTGACCGTCGGATTCACAGCCTAGGTCAAGATTGTATTTTTCGAATAGCGGCGCCCAATTGTGAAATGTCGAGGCGATTCCTTTCACGGCTGGGAAAATAGGATAGTGATACTGAGCCAACAACCATCGGTATTTGGGGCGCGATGCTTTTAGTTTTTGCTCCAGCCATTTGGCTTGATCGCCACCAGTGCTGATTTCGGTGTTGAGCGTGAGCCAACGAACTTGCGGGCTGAGATCGATCGCGTAGTAATTTTTGTCCGACTCGGGAAATCCAAAAACTTCATTGAATGGCTTTCCATGGTCATGGTTGCCCCGTGTGGGAATAATCGGCAGCAAGCGACCGTCTTCTCCCCGCGTTAGTTCTTGGTCGGACAGCCATTGCGACCATTGCTGCATGTTCGTACCACTGACGATGAAATCACCGCCATGTGCGAACGCCAGAATATCATCGTCGGGATTCTCGTTAGTAGCAGTTGTTGCCGTTTGCTCAGCCATCACCCGATTCATGGTTCGACGAACGTCGTGATCGGAACGTGAATCGCCTCCATGTAGAATGGAAAAAGAGCGATCATCATCGGGAGCGGTGATGAAGTACATTTTCGCGGACTGAACTTTGTCACTGATAAATTCGACTTCGTAGGCAGTGGATGGCCTTAACTCCGTCAATCGTGCGTGATGATAATACAGTTCGGTTTCGCCTCCGGTGAACCGTCCACTTTCGGCGAGAACGGTGGAGGCCGAGCCTGCGTCGCCTTTGACGCGATACCGCAGCGTATGCGTCTCGCCGCGTTTCAGAGTGCTCCAGGAAAGTGTGGCTTGAGTGGATGAATTGGCAGCCCAGATGACTCGCCAATGAATCGGTTCGAGTTCCGATTTCGGATTTTCCGCGCGAGCATGGATTAGACTGAAAACGAGTATCGACGCCAATAGCGCGCCCCGTAAGATGGCGCGGAGTACCGAGTTCGAAACAAATGTATTTTTAAACATACTTGGTAAAAGCCAAAAGTGATTTGAAGGATTGTGCAATCTTACACTTTGAGTCCGATCAATTTGTCGAGATGTTTGCTAGTGGTGGAGTTGAGGCAAATGTCGCGACGATATGGCCAGCATCGTTGCCGGTCTGCGCACGTGATTGGTTCGTCCGGCGGTTGTTCTGGAAACACCACCAAAGTACGAGTGGAGCACCCCAGTTAGCGGATCGAATCAGCGCTTCGGGCCAAGCGGCAAAACCAAACGCCGTAATTCGACTAGCGGCAGTCACCAGTGCCCACAGTACCATGTAAGCCGCCACCACGCGCCAGCGAGTGAAGACCAATAGCCCAGACACGACAAGATCAACGATTCCGATAAAGATCAGCCATCGTTCGACGGTGGCTTGTGTTGGTTCGACACCCAACCATTGAGCGTCGGAAAGCAATATCAGATCCACAAAATGGCCATAACATGAAAGTGCTTTGTGCCCGTGGACAGCAAATGTCGCTGCAGTCGCTAGCGACAATATGAAGATTCCCCACATCAACCAGCCCGAGCGCCGGCCTCGGATAGATACGTTGGAATATCGATCGGCGGCTATTTGATCGGTGGATACTTCATGCGGCGTTGACTCACTCATCAGCACCATCCAAAAAAACAACGGCAAGCAAAATCGAACGGCATGCTCGCCGAGACTTAGTTCCGCAAATAGTCCACCGCGGATCATGTCGGTCAGCGCCAGTATGAACATCCAGGCAACAATCAACCAAACGGAAACGATTTCCACGAACCGAATTGGTGCCAACATTTTCTTCATGTCTGCGGCAGGCAAACACCGCGCGAAACCTGCCGTGAAAATGCAGCAAGCGGCCACCAAACAAACCCAAGCTACTCCGTCGTCAATCAACTGAGCGACCGGTTCGGGCCAACGCCAATCAAAAAACAGCAGTTCATAAACGTTGCTGTCCGATTCAAATTTGACAAACAGATATTTTCCCGCGATACCAATCGATTGCAGCAGAATGATGATCCGCAGCAAATTCAATAGCGTCGATCGGGAGACCGATTCGTGGGAAGAAAGAAGCTCGGCACCTTGGTCTCGGTTCATGGGAATTATAAAGTTGTAAGGATCATTCCCAAAGCACGTTTTGCAGGATGGACATTCTTGTTCTTCCATCTTCCCGCGTCGAACAGCAATGTCCCACGTACCGCTAGACATTTACATTTCGATTTCGTATCCCTTACGGAAGTCTCTTGCTTGCATTGATTTGGCGATTGGGTTATCGATGATCGTTTGCGCTTTTGCGTCCCAGTTGATTTCCTGATTCAGACGGATCGCGATGTTGCTTAAGTGACAGGTGTTGATCGCTGTCACGTGCGTCCAAACATCGGAGGCGGGTTTTGATCGGCTGGCGATGCAGTTAAAGAAATTCTGCATGTGTCCGGTATGCTCGCCACGATAAAGTTCTTCCAACCAACCGCCGGGAAGTGGATTGCTGGCGAGGTCTTCGACGGGCTTTCCGGCCAGCGTGCCACGATTGACAAAGATCCGTCCTTCAGTGCCTTCGACTAAAATTCCGTTGCGGCCTTCGCTGGAGATTTCCATCAAGATATCGTTCGGAAATTGGGCGTGAACGGTGAATCGATGCGGTGCGTTGTAGCGATCATCAAGTGTCGGGTTTCCGTTTTCGTCAAACGGAACTTTGGCCTCGACCATGATTGGCTTGATCGAGATCGGGCCATCTCCGGGTTTGCATTGATCGATGATCCACTGAGCCATATCGACATGATGAGCGCCCCAGTCGGTCATTTTGCCGCCACTGTATTGCAACCACCAGCGGAACTCTTTGTGGCAATTGGAGGCATCGATGCTGCCATCGCCGAGTCCGCGCACGAGCACTTGGCCTGCTTTGCCGTCTTTCAGAAAGCGATAAGGAACGTCTTCCGTCGGGCCTTTCCAACGATCCCAATTGAGTGTGGTCGGAGGATCGACCGTCGGCAAAGCATTGCTAAACGGATTGTGATTGATCCCGACGGTGACTTTTTTGATCTTTCCCAGTCGCCCGGAATGCGAGATCGCGACGGCTTTTAAGAACGGTTCATCCGAGCGTTGTTGCGTGCCGACTTGAAGAATTTTTCCGGTCTCCTTGACGACTTGCGAGATGATGCGTCCTTCGTCGATGGTCAAAGTCAGCGGTTTTTCGCAGTAAACATCTTTGCCTGAACGGAGTGCTTCGACAGCGATTTTTACGTGCCAGTGATCGACGGTTCCGCAAGTAATCGCGTCGATATCCTTGCGATCAATGATGGCGCGATAGTCATCGTAGACGTCGATGTTGATTTCTTTTCCTTTGCCGCCAATGTGCCGCGTGTAAGCGGCTTTGGCGTTCGCCGAATTGGCCGTGTCCACATCGCAGACGGCGACGATGTCACCATATTGAGTGACTTGTCGACCAATTCCGGTTCCTCGTCCTCCGCAACCGATGACTGCGACAGAGGGGCGTTCGTTGGGCGAAGTGCTACGGGCCACGGCGGTGCTGGAGAACACTCCCAGTGAAGCCGCTCCAGCGAGTGTCGAGGTTGTTTGTAAAAAAGATCTGCGATCAAGGGGTCTCATTTGATACTTTCGTTGCTTAAAAATATGCTGACCGAACATTCATGTTCGACATTTAATTCGTTGGTTGTAGTGGAATTCGCCAGAATTCCTTCGTCGTAGGTTGTAATGGAATTCCCCAGAATTCTTTCGCGAGATTGCCTCGCGCGGAAAGGAACTCTGGCGAGTCCCACTACGGTAGGTTAATTCCTGCCGCTCGCCTAATCTTTCATCAACTCGAACAGCGAATCGGCAAAGGCTTTGCCGATTTGGCCGAGGATCTTTGCGGAACCGAGATAATGAAATTCCGCATTCGAGGCACCGTTGGTAAGAATCTCGATCTGTCTCGCATCAAAAGTGGCGGATTTTCGTTTGGCGATTTCGGCGTTTACATCGCCGTCGAATTTGCCTTGCTCTTTCAGCTTCTTGACGTCTTGCTCGATCTTTCGGCTTTCTGTTCGAAGGTCCGTTAGTTCCATGTCCCAATACTTTTCGGTCCAGACAGCCGTAACATTGCCCTTGAATTCGGGCAGGTCTGCAGGCGCCGCCATGGCTTTGCGAAACTCAGTGTGCGTGGATGCGTAGCGTTGACTTTCTTTTGGATACAGTTCGACTGGTCCGCCCGCGCCCATCACCCCAATCACAAACGGCATTTTTGGTGCCTCAAGATCCTTCCGCATGTCACGAATGAAATGGGCCAGGTTCACACTGTAGGCATCGTAGCCACCGGGCTGGGAACGGTTGGGATATTCGTCTCCCGCCACCATGTCATTCCAACCCTGGAACCAGACGAAGCCAGCTAGTTTGTAACCAGCACCAGGATCGTAATCGGGATAGACGCGTTTTACATCCGTCAAAACTTTCTGGATGTGCTCCAGCATCAGTCGGTAATAAAGGCCGGTGGCTGCCAATTTCTCGGCTTTAATTTGCTCGACGTCTTTTCCGGCGGCGGCCCATTTTTCAAGATCGGAATCTCGAAACGAATAAGGG
>JBGSKR010000152.1:0-4873 GCA_041741135.1 Mariniblastus sp. | reverse complement strand
TACTTCGATTGGCGGTACGACTGTTGAGACTTGGACGCCCGAAGCGGTGTTGCGAGAGGTTGAAGGAGTCGAAACGAAAGAGTTGCTGAAGACTTGGGATGAGAAAGTCGCGGCTTATGATCCGCAAGCCGACTTGAAAGAACAGATCGCTCGTTATGAAAGTCGGCTGAAGCAACTCAAAGACAAAAATGAAGCCATACCTGCGGACATGGCTCAACCACCGAGTGCACTTCGTCCCGGCCCGGCTGCCGACAACAACCGCCCCGGTCGTCTGTACGCTGGCGTGATTCAGCCGTTGGAAGGTCTCTCCGTCGCTGGTGCGTTGTTCCATCAAGGTTTCAATAACGCGTTCAGCGGATCAGCCGGAACGCGGATGTATTATCAAGTGTTCGGCAAAATGATTACGGCTTGGCGGAAAGCTTTCCACAATCCGGAAATGCCGTTCTGCATTATTTCGTTGTGTACTGCCGGTGAGCCACAAACGTTTGACAATTTCCTGCAGCCGATGATGGACGTTGGTGTTCTTGTGCGTGAAGCACAGTACAAAACGTTTCGCGATTTCTATGATGCCGGCGATCAACACATCGGTTATGTCAGCAGCTTTGATCAACGAAAAAGCTGGTACCATCCGCAAATCAAAATTCCGGTTGGCGAACGTGCGGCAAAGTGGGCGCTAGCTTCGGAGTATAAAGTTTTCGGCGACCGGGGTGCGGAAAATTATTGGCTGCCACCTTCGATCACGGAGTCGAAAATTGAAAGCGGCTCGATTCGGTTAACTTTCAGCACGACTCTCTCCACAAAAGACGACAGCGATGGAAAAATGTTAGGCTTTGCCGTCGCAGGTAAAGATCGCCGTTTTTATCCCGCTGACATTAACTGGTACACCGACGGCAGCAAAGACGATCGAAACAGAGTCATTTATTCGAGAAATAGTTTAGTGTTGAGCAGTCCTTTCGTTTCGGAGCCCGAACATTATCGTTATGCGTGGGGAAGAAATCCGATGGCCAACATCACCAGCCCACAAGCCATTCCGTTGGCAGCGCAACGGAGTGACGACTGGTTGCCCGAGGAGACGCCGCTTATCCCGAATCTGGCTGACGATCCGAATCGACCTGCCAATGTGACTCGCGGATTGCTGTTAAAAGAAATTCAATTTGGCGAAATGCAACGGAAGATTCAACAAGCCGAAAAAACTCTCGCTGATCTTAAGCCGGCTTATGAGAAAGCCATCGCCGAACGCGAGAAGGCAGTTGCTCCGAAGTAGGTCTATAGTCCCGAAGGGCCGACATAATGTAGCCACGGGTGCTAACCCGTGGTGAAGTTTCCATAAAAATAAAAAGCCCCAACTGGGGCGACAGATGTCGTCCCTTCAGGACTTGGTGTGGTTGGGGAGAATATCTTCCATGGGCTCACGCCCATGACTAAATTCTGCCAGCGCTTCGCGGCTTAAGGCAACTACAAAATGTTAGTTTGATCTTTTGGTGACCGCTTATAAAACCGAGTATTCAATTCAATCTTTCAAACTACTTTAAATAATCGAACGAAATGAACTTTAAATTTAGGCGGCCTCTTCAGATCCTTGCTTCCACTTGCTTGATTTTGTTGGTCTTGCCCGCACTGCTAAGTGTAGCGGACAATCCTCGCAACGGCGGTGCGATTCCCGACTTCACGAAGGGCGACAAGATTCCCGACGGTGCGAACCATGACTGGACGCTCGGTGCGACCGGCATGCGTGGATGGATGTATTGCGACAAACTCACCACGATCGACGCACGTCAAATTTATGTGACGAAGGTCGAAGCGGGTTCTCCAGCGGAGGGCGTGTTGAAAATCGGAGACGTGATTCTAGGAGTTGGCGACCAACCATTTTCTTTCGATCCGCGCACTGAATTCGGACGGGCGTTGACGCAAGCTGAATCGGAGGCGGGCGGCGGAAAGTTGTCGTTGATTCGTTGGCGAACCGGGAAAACGGAAACGGTCGTGGTAACGCTGCCGGTGCTGGGGACTTACAGTGCCACCGCTCCTTACGACTGCCCCAAGTCAAAACGAATTTTCGAGCAGGGATGTGAGGTACTTGCCCGAAACGTTGCAGCGCCACGATACAATCCGAATCCAGTCCCGCGTTCTTTGAACGCGCTCGCACTTTTGGCCAGTGGCAATCCGGAATATCTGCCGCTGGTAAAGAAGGAAGCTCAGTGGGCAGCCAATTTTTCGGCCAACAGTATGCAATCGTGGTACTACGGTTACGTTATCACGCTGCTCTCCGAGTACGTGATGGAGACGGGCGACGAATCCGTGATGCCGGGCTTGCGGCGTCTGGCATTGGAAGCCGCGAACGGCCAAAGCATCGTTGGCTCGTGGGGACACAAATTCGCTGGCGAGGACGGGCGACTGGTTGGTTACGGCATGATGAACGCTCCGGGTTTGCCGCTGACGACTTCGCTGATCATGGCGCGAGCTGCGGGAGTAGATGATCCGGCAATTGATCTTGCCATCGAACGCAGCGCTCGGCTGGTGCGATTCTATGTTGGCAAGGGAGCCGTTCCTTATGGCGACCATGCTCCTTGGACGCAGACTCACGAGGACAACGGAAAGTGCGGCATGGCGGCGGTGATGTTTAACTTAGTCAATGAAGCGAAAGCAGCAGAGTTTTTTACGCGGATGAGCGTCGCTTCGCACGGTGGCGAACGAGACGGTGGGCACACGGGGAATTTTTGGAATATCACGTGGGCGATGCCAGCGGTTTCGCTTGCCGGACCGCATGCCACTGGAGCTTGGATGAACGATTATGGGGCTTGGTCGTTTGATTTTGCGCGACGCTGGGATGGCACGTTTCTTCATCAAGGCCCACCCGAACCTAAGAAAGATAAAACGGCGGGCTGGGATAGCACGGGTGCCTATCTGCTTGCTTATGCGTTGCCGCTAAAAAAGATTTATCTGACTGGCAAACGAAAAAGTTCGTTCGCGCCGCTGGATGCAGTTTCTGCTGAGCGGTTGATCGAAGACGGACAAGGTTGGAACAACAAAGATCGCAACGGTGTGTATGATAAATTAAGTGAAGAAGAATTGCTGGAACGGCTCGCGAGTTGGTCGCCGATTGTTCGTGGACGTGCCGCCGCGGCAATCACTCGCCGAAAAACCGATTCGATTCCGGCGCTCGTGAAACTGCTTTCGTCACCCAGCCTCGAAGCGCGCTATGGTGCTTGTGAAGCGCTGGCAATGCAAAAAGGAAAGGCTGCACCTGCGGTTGATGAGTTGGCAAAATTGCTAAAACACGATGATTTGTGGTTGCGAGTGAAAGCGGCAGAAGCACTTGCTGGTATCGGGCAACCGGCGATGGGAACTGTGCCAACGTTGCTGCAGATGCTTGCCAAGGGCCCTTCGGAAAGCGATCCACGCGGCATGGAACAACGCTACTTAAGCGTTACCGTTTTCGGACAGATGCTGAAAAAATCGATCGAGGGCATTGATCGAGATTTGCTCCGTGAGGCCGTCGTGGCGGGACTGAAGAATCAAGACGGTCGCTCGCGAGGAGCGGTCGGCGGGATTTATCAGCACCTCTCATATGAGGAAATTAAACCGCTGTTGCCCTCCATTCATGAAGCCATCGTGGTACCTGCTCCGAGCGGAATCATGTTCGCCAGTGGGATTCGTTTGCAAGGAATCGCGGTCCTGGCCAAGCATCGTATCGGCGAAGGAATCCCGCTTTGTTTGGAAATCATGGAGATTGACAAATGGGGCAAGCAAGACCGGATCAAGCAATGTTTGAAAACACTTGAAACTTATGGCGCTGCGGCGAAAATCGTTTTGCCCGAGCTTCGTCAATTGGAAAAAGACTTGCAGACGCATCAAGAAGCGAGAAATCTGAAGCCAGTCATCGAGCAATTCCGCACGGTAATAGAAAAAATCGAAAACGCAACGGAAACCGTCGAGTTGCGTAGTTTGAAGGACTAAAACAATGCTCTACCTCTCACAACTCATTACCGTTTTGACAATTGCTCTGCTGCCCCAACAAGAACCGCTTGGGGAATACTGGGGCACGGCGGAAGCAGAATCGAAATACTACCAAATGGTAGACATTCCAATTCCGAATGAACTTGCGATCGAAGCCGGTAGTTTCGAAGTCATGCCCGACGGAAATCAGTTGGCGATTGCCACGCGTCGCGGCGACATTTTTCTTGTGGAAGGTGCCTTCGAAAAAAACCCTGAACCAAAATATAAAAAATGGGCCAGTGGACTCGACGAAATTTTCGGAATGGCTTATCGCGATGGTTCTTTTTATCTCACTCAACAAACCGAAGTCACTCGCGCGACTGATACCGATAACGATGGTCGAGCTGATCGTTTTGAAACGCTCAGCGATCAGTGGGGCTTTCGCGATTATCACGAGTTTGCCTTTGGATCGAAGCCCGACGCCGAGGGGAATGTCTGGGTCGCGCTGTGTCTCTCAAAGTCTTATCATTCCGACGCCCCGTTTCGCGGCTGGTGTTTAAAGATCACGCCCGACGGAAAAACGATTCCTGTCTGCAGTGGACTTCGCAGCCCCGGCGGAGTCGGCCCGAATGAACATGGCGTGATGTTTTACGCGGAAAGCCAAGGACCTTGGAACGGATCGTGTTCCTTGAAAGTGCTCGAACAAGGCGGCTTCATGGGGCATCCTGTCAGTTTCAACTGGTACGAGCTCGCACCCGAGATGGGGCCCGCGCCAGTCAAGCCCAATACGCCCTCGCGTTTGGAGATCGAACGAAAGCGAGTCAAAGAGTTAGTGCCTTATGCCGTCGTGTTTCCTTACATCCGCATGGGACGCTCGATCTCAGGCTTCATGGTTAATGAAACGGGCGGAAAGTTCGGCCCTTTTTAAAACCAGATTTTT
>JBGSKR010000151.1:0-2315 GCA_041741135.1 Mariniblastus sp. | reverse complement strand
CATGACGCTCAATTTTCAACAATTCGAAAATGTTTCTCTAATGGCCGCGTGAGGTATAATCCAAGCTGAGCAACTGGTTGATCGTCTCCGGCATCCCCCGTGTCACCAAACCCTGCGAAACCAGACCCACGCGGCGCGGGCACTTGGTCAGCGATCGAACACCGTCGGAAGGATACTCCAGCTCATTTTCATCCACCCATGCCTTCCCCGTCCAACGCGCCGATGGCAAATGCAACAACTCCATCAACTCACCCTGCCATTGTCGCAGCAAGGGTTTAGGAGCCAGTACCAGAATCGGGCCGCCGTCCGGATCGTCGATCGCCATCAGCAAGGCCGCCATCGCCAGTTGAACCGTTTTTCCCAGTCCCACCTGATCTGCCAACACCAACCGAGCCCCACCCAGTCGATGCCGTTCGAGCGCCAGTTTGGCAAAATACTTTTGATGCGGCCACAAACCCAACTCGCGCCGGTAAACAGGCGTCTCGACCGCCGCAGCCGCCGCAGCTTGAGCGGGATCAGCGGTTTGTTGCCATTCAACCGGATCAATGATGCGGCGATCAACGGTTCGTTTGATATCCTGAACGACGAAGGGGCAGCAAGACAGATCCATTGCCCGGCGATCGTTCCACAATGCGTCAAACTCCTCCTGCACCCACGCCACCGTTTCCGGCCCGTCATCTTCCCACAGCAATTCGTAATTCAGTTTCCAAGCCGAAGCGCTTTCATTGACGCTGCCTAAAAACGCCATTGCCCGTCCGTCGGCATGACGGATCACACCGGCTTTACCGTGGATTAAACCAAACGCCGAATCGGGCAGCACGCGGACTTCCAGTTTTCCGGATGTCAGTGCCTCGTACAACGACTGATAACGGGGCAACGCAGTGAGTGGCGCATCTTCCGGGCGTCCGGCACACCAGCTCCGTCGAATCGCGGCCTGAGCAGCAGCAGCGGTGGTGATGTCTTCCGGGTCGAGATCTGAATTGCAGATGATCCGGATTGGCCCTTGAACACTGTTCAGGGCTTCGCCCGCGATTTCAAACAAGCTGGAGCGGAAGTAACCGGCGATGCGGTCGTAGGAGACAGCGTTCTGAAGTCGATTGTTTAGGACAGAATGATCAAGACGATTGCGCCTGCTCGAATGATGTTTCAATGACATGTCGCAGGGATTACTTTCGTCAAAAATTATTCTCAGCCAGTTTAACGGCAATGTTGTCTAACCGGATTGCCCCCAGCGTTGGCTTGAACGAGGTTTGGATTGGTCAGGGTGTCTTGCTTGTGTAGGAAGGGATTTGAGATGGAAGGCCCACACGCATAAAAAAACGTGCGAATGCCTGAGAGAAATGTTCGACGTAGGGCGATAGTAACCGCTGGCGTTCGCCCAGCTCGTTGGCATGATGAGACAGATAGCCGATTGGTAGCGAAACGATCATGCGAAAATCAACCATGAAAGCTTGCTGGTTGTCTTCAGGTTCGGTCGGACAAGGTAACATGTACAAGCCTTCCATTTTTCCGCGGCGCACGTTCTCGCACACGGATTTGTCGTTGAATTTTTGGTCAAATCCTCGCATCTCTTCCAACGTAAGGAGCGGACATAAAGCGACGTAAGGCGCTTTGCCATTCTCCAAATCGCACGATTGTGTAGTCACGATCAGACGCCGAGTCTCAACATCAATTTCGACCTCCGTTTCTGTTCCGGTCACCCCATAATCGAAATCCGAACGCACGATCGGAATTGCACATTGCTCAAGAATGTCGCCTTGTTGAAGGCTTGATCCAGCAAACGAAATCCAAACGTCAGCCATCAATCCTCCAAGTCGTGATCAATAGGCATCAGCAGTCCTTCGCCAATAAATTTTAATTTGACCCGCATCGTCCGTTTGGCCTGTGGTGGTGGAACGCTATACGACTGCTCTTTGGGCGACGCCTTGAATACAGAAAATGGAGTCGAACGTAAGCGACTAAACGCTTCCCATAATTTTTTTTCGGTCATCATGGCGTCGTCGCTGAACACTGACGCCACACCGCGACGTTCATCTTTGTCAATCGTTTGGTAGCAAGCGGGAGGTGGTGCGTTTATCATGATTTGGTCTCGTTCAAAAGGTCTCGTGCTGCAGGGTTAATGCAGGCTTCAAATAATTTGTTCTTGCGATTTCGCAATATCGACATCTCGGAATTCAAACGACTGTCGTCGTCAGCCGCCAAGTCGACGGACTTCGTCAATTCGATATCCAACAAAATGGACTCGTGATTCTCTTTGGTCGGTTCGTGAGCGGCTAGAATGATCGTGGCCAATGCTTCGATGTCCAACTGCTGTA
>JBGSKR010000150.1:0-2464 GCA_041741135.1 Mariniblastus sp. | reverse complement strand
CACTATCCACTAGGACACTTACCCAAGGAACATGCGAAGCCAGTTGGCACGCCTCGATTTGAAGATGACGCACTGATTCTCGACGGTAATTCGCGATTGGAAATTGGCGATCAAGAAAAATCCATTGTGGCACGAGCCGGCGCACAGTTTACTATTTCTTTCTGGATGAAACCCGACTCGCTGGCTGATTCCGTCATCTTGTCGCGTCAGCAGAATGAAAATTCTCGTTCCGGGATCGAAGTTGCTTTGGTTGATCAAGGCCGCATCCAGTTTGATTTAATCTTAAGCTGGATTGCAGGTGCGGGACGAGTCCGTACGAAGTTGCCTGTCGAATCTCAAAAGTGGGTGCATGTGACCGTTTCCAACGATGGCTCCCACAGTGCCAATGGTCAGAAGATTTTTGTCAATGGACGCCTCGTCGAGACGGACGTTTTGCTGAACACCAACAGCTCCATCGGTGGCGGTAGCGAGAATCGCCCGTTGCTAATTGGTCGAGGCGTTCGACCGAATGCTGGTTCGTTTTCCGGAGCGATCCGTGATGTGCGAATGTATCAAACGAATTTATGGCCGGAGGAAATCGAAATTCTTGGTGCCGAAGCAAATGATACCCTACGAGAGCGGTTTGCCCGCCTCAAGTCCGAAAAAGTTTACCTCGATTACGTTGCGCTTCGTGAAGAGTTTGAGCAGTTCGAGAAAGCGCTTCCAACCGTAATGGTGATGCAAGAGAACGCAACGCCCAACCCGACTTATCTGCGTAAACGTGGGGTCTATGATCAGCTTGGCGAGTTGGTGCAGCGAGAGGTGCCCGCCGTCTTTCCCGCGATGGATCAATCGCTGTCCAAGGATCGGCTGGGGTTTGCGAAGTGGCTCGTTTCAGAGCAGCATCCGCTGACGGCGCGTGTTACCGTGAATCGGTATTGGCAAAAATATTTTGGAACGGGACTGGTGAAAACCAGCGAGGACTTTGGGGTGCAGGGGCAGCTACCAAGTCATCCAAAATTGCTCGATTGGTTAGCCGTAGAATTTATCCGCTGCGGCTGGGATGTGGCAGCGATGCAAAAGTTGATCGTAACCAGTCGCACCTATCGGCAACAGTCTCAAGTTAACTCCGAAATGCTAGTGCTCGATCCTGAGAATCGGTTGCTAGCCCGTGGACCGCGCGTACGGCTGACTGCCCATGGAATTCGCGATCAGGCATTGGCTGTGTCGGGATTATTGGTGGAAGAAATTGGAGGCCCAAGCGTGTATCCCTATCAACCACCGGGATTATGGGAAGAGATGAGCATGGGCATGGAGTATAAACAATCCAGTGGTGACTCACTTTATCGGCGGAGTCTGTACACGGTTTGGAAGCGCACGGTGACGCCACCGGCTCTATCGGTTTTTGACGCTGCGGATCGCGAGACGTGCAGTGTTTCTCGCCAGCAAACCAATACGCCGCTCCAAGCGCTCGCGTTGATGAATGAGACAGGATTTGTTGAAGCGGCGCGTCATTTTGCTCAGCAGATGGTTGACGCATCTCCGACCGAGCCGCTCGCATTTGGGTTCGAGTGCGTGACGGCGCGTCTGCCCAACGATCAAGAGTTGAAGGTACTGGAGCGAGCGCTGGAAAATTATCGTCGAGACTTTGCCGAGCACCCTGAATCGGCTTTGGAGATATTGAAGATCGGTGATTCATCGCCAACGAAAACTGACGAACCCATTTTGATGGCCGCCATGACCATGGTCGCTAACCTGTTGCTGAATCTCGATGAATCGATCAATAAGGAATAGGTTTATGATGTACAACTCTCCGCTGACGCGACGAAATTTTTTAGCATCTGGTGCGACTGCGGCCGGAGGTATGGCGCTCGCCTCGTTGCTTAATTCCGAGGCCTGCGGCGACCAAGTCTGCCACTTCGCTCCGAAAGCGAAACGAGTCATTTACTTATTTCAAAGCGGTGGCCCACCTCAACATGAATTGTTTGATCACAAGCCACGGCTTAAGGAATTGCATGGCCGCGAGTTGCCGGCTTCGATCATTTCGGGCCAGCGACTAACGGGAATGTCATCAGGGCAAAGTTCGTTTCCGATTGCCAGCTCTATTTTTCCGGTCAAGAAATTCGGTCAGTCCGGGTTGGAACTGTGTTCCGAGTTGCTGCCGAATTTGGGCAAAGTCGCTGATGAGATCACCCTTATTCGCTCGATGCACACGGAAGCGATCAACCATGACCCGGCGATCACGTTTTTTCAAACTGGATTTCAGCTACCTGGGCGTCCGAGCATCGGTTCCTGGTTGAGTTATGGCTTGGGAAGCGAAAACGAAAATCTACCGGCTTATGTTGCGATGACTTCAAACCGCACGGGCCAAGCACTTTACGATCGATTATGGGGCGCGGGCTTTTTGCCGTCAGAGCATCAAGGCGTGAAATTTCGTTCGGGCAAGGACCCGGTTCCCTTTCTGAATAATCCTGCTGGAGTCCGA
>JBGSKR010000149.1:0-9207 GCA_041741135.1 Mariniblastus sp. | reverse complement strand
GCCAGATTTGTGAACATCCAATCCAAGCTTCTGCAGACCCACGACCATCTCCTGTAGGTCGTCTTGATTGGCACCCGCGATGTCGGCAGCGGTTCTGTCCATCCTACGAGAAAGTGGTTGGAAAAAAGTCCCAATCTTCCGAACAAGTTTCAGGACTGATCTAAGTGCCCGAAGTTTTCCAAGGAAAACTGCCCGGAAAGTCACCATACATATTAAGCGCGAAGAAAAGCTTAATCGTGGCAAGCGTGATAAACACAAAAGACAAAATGAGCATGACCTCAAAAACGGTCAGCTTCGGCAATCGTCGCTTTTTAGGAGCGACTTCTGTTTCGGCATCGCTGGTCGCGATTGCAGCGGCAGCTCCTGATAAATCGGAGCCCTCAACTTGTGACTCTTCGGCTGCGTCATACGAAGAGTCGCTCTCATCGTTACCGAAAACTGGCCCGTCGTCATCCAGCGGCCGTTCGTCGGAAGTCTTCCCAATTTCGTCGAATGCATCGAACCCGTCGATACCGGATTCCGAGCTGTTTTTTTCCAGATCGAAGTCGTCAAAGTTGGGGTCAGCAGGCATGGGGTCAACTCAGGGCAGTTGGAACTTAAGAGGTGAAACGAAATCGATGTAGTTTGCTAGGCATTCAAACGTTCGACTTCCATGAACAGCAGCACAATGGCTGTGACAAGGAACACGAACGACAAAATCAGCATGATTGAATAAATACTGAAACCCTGTTTGCGAAACTTGGTTGGTTCCGGCAGGTTGCCCGGAGCACCCGGCTTACTTCCAAAACCAGCGGACTTGGCATCGTCAAAGCCATCGGGCTCGAAATCAGAATCGACTAGTGACATGGTCTCCCTCTCGCACGATGTCTTGCATAAAGTCTTTGATGATGCGGGCGACGGATACGTTGTAATCCGTTTTCGTCACGGTAATCTTGCCGATGTATTTATCACCACGATAAACATCCATCTGATGTCCGATTCGCAATCCATCATCCGTGCCAAGCCCAATCGCGACCAGTTGAGCAGCGTCATCTGTTTTGGTAACGATGCCATCAAGTTTCGGCACAATATCTTTGGTCAACATGTTTTTGTCCGCACCGATGTGAGTCATGACTTTGGCGCGAACGGCAATGTCAGCACTGAGATCTTTATTCAGGCCTTGCAATGCGTCGAGTTGGTTTTCAAGTTCATAACGCTGGTTGGTGAGGCTACGAACGAGGGAGAATTTGTCGGCGATGTCGGCAGCCAGTTGGGCATTGGCGGATTTAAGATCGGAGACCTCTTGATCCTGTTGAGCCAATCTGGCTTCAGCTTGCTCCATGCGGCGCAGACGTTCTTGGCTGATAACCAGCTCCGCTTTAAGTTGCGATTCTTTTTGGTAGTACTGGTCGAGCGCAATCTTTAACTGAGATTCCAGTTGAGCCAACTGCATCGCACGGGCGGCACGCTCAGCAGCAAGTCTTTTGTCCATTTCGCCAGCTTTGGTTTTGGCAGAATCAGCAGCGATGCGAAATTTTTCCGCTTCGGCCTTATTGAT
The DNA here is from genome assembly GCA_041741135.1 of Mariniblastus sp. Taxonomy (GTDB): domain Bacteria; phylum Planctomycetota; class Planctomycetia; order Pirellulales; family Pirellulaceae; genus Mariniblastus. The sequence continues at coordinate 7,670 of JBGSKR010000149.1, read as the reverse complement.
CGTGGCTTTGAGTTTCCAGTTACTGTGAGAGGCACCGACCATCACGGCGATCACCAGAAAGCAAATGCTCATGAAGAAAATCAAAAGCGTGAAAATTTTGCCCATTAAGTTCATCGAAGTTACCTCGTGCTTGCCAATGTTGGCTGATGGATGATTAGAAACAAATAGTCGCTCATGTGAACAGGCAGCAGATCGCAGAAAGCAGACTGTAACAGCCTCGATTTCTGATTATAGTCAGGCAATCCGCCAATGCCAATATTTTATCAAAAAACGCCCCAGTAAAATTGGATCACTCCGCTAGGCTCAAATCCGTGTAGAAAAAACATGGTTTGTCGGTGTTCGAGGCTTGCCGAAGAAGGACCGCGAATCGCCTATTCCGGATGTCATCGGCGGTCGCGGCGTCGCAATCCAATCCACGGAGGGTTGGGGCGGTTAGTCCGGTTAGATTATGTCGGTTACGCTCAAGACAGACTCGAATCGGCCCGTTCGGTACCGGTTTCTCGGGTTAGGCAAGATATGCGGACAAGGTTCGACAGACCTTGAAAAGAGGAAAGGTTGGTCTTCGTACTTCATTAATCGATCTTCGTTCGGCGGCAAGATACTTGAAGTGCAACAGACTTGATCGATCAAGTGGTCGGAGCAACCAGACCCCTTCTAAATGATCTGACCAACGAGCCTCGCTTATTGGAAGGTCGAAGCATAAAGTGAATTCAATTGATCGGTTGCTCCGAACACGTGAACCAGTAACGCAGCTCGGGCCCACATGCCATTCCGAGCTTGGCGAAAATACATCGCACGGGGATCAACATCAATCTCGCCTGGAATCTCGCCGACCACACTATCACGCGGGAAGGGATGCAGGATCGGCGTGTACTGTCTCATCTGGCTGGCTCGCGCGAGAGTCAGTTGAAACTGGGACAGGTCCAGTTTTCCGATCTCGGCTTCGACCTTTGCTGAATTGTGCTCGCGTTGAATGCGAGTCATATACAGACAGTCGATTTGGTTCAGCAGTCTCACACCACGATGCTCCGCATCGAGACTGTGGTATTCGTGAAACTCGATACCAGACTTCTGTAACCGCGCACGAAGTTCGGGATCGAGTCGCAGAACTTCATGATCGGGGGAAACAAAAAACAATTTAACACCCGCGTATTGCGCGAGCACGGCGGCGAGCGAGCGAACGGTTCGACCTCGCCCAATGTCTCCACAGAATGCGTAATTTTTATTTTCCGGTCCGCAAGTGAGTTCGGGATACTGCTGGCGTAACAGATCCAGCCGAGGGGCCTTGTTAAGTGCCGTTTCGTCAAAGTCAAACGTGCGAAAGATCGTATAAATATCCAGTAACGCTTGGGTTGGATGCTCGTCACTGCCCGCGCCGGCGTTGATGATCGGGACGGAACGCTTTCCGAGATTCTCGAGTGCGTTCATTTGAAACGCACAGACTTCAGCAAAGTTGCTGATCTGCGAACGCATGATGATCACGTCAAAATAACTGGAAAACATCCGAATCGAGTCCATGCGAGATTCGCGTTTGACTTCTGATGAAGTTTTCGGGTCACGGACTTCGTTGCAAGTCATTCCCAGAATTTGACAGGCTGCCATGAACGACAAAAAAGTTCGGGTCGAAGGCTGAGTGAAATACAGCATCGCTCGCTTGTCGGCCAGCAATTCCCGCAAACGGCGATTGCCTGACGGTTCTTTCGCCAATCGCCGAATCATGTCGGCACCATCACAAATTTGAGTCAACAGTGCGGGCGTCAACTGCGAAGCATTAATCACATGTTGCAAGCGTCCGTCACGCTGCATCTCGTGATTCTTTTCAGCCAAAGGGCGTTTTAACTGATGCGCAAACGGCGCAAATTCGGGAGCAAGTTCGTCCATGACAAATTCGTTGGCCTGAGATCCGCAAATAAGATACGGTGATCGTGGTGATGAACCGAGCGCTTCATCGTAACTGCTTTCCACTTGCCTTCCAAGAGCTTACCTTTTGACCCGCGATCCGAATCGGCTAAACTTTTAACGCGCCACGGAACGCTCGCACTCCGTAATAAGATTGTGCGCCGTTGTGATACACAAACACACGGCCGTAGCGACGATCGCCGAAGACAGCACCCCCTAGTTTTCGAATTTCCGTGGGCGTAAGTAGCCAACTCGATGTTTTTAAATCGAACTCGCCCAATTCTTGCAACTCTCGGTATTGGTCCTCGGTTAAGAGTTCAATTCCCATTTGGGCAGCCATCTCCATGGCACTATTGCTCGGCTTGTGCTCTTTTCGGGACTCAAGCCCCTCGCGGTCATAGCAGACACTTCGGCGGCCGTGAGGGCTTTCTGGCGAACAATCGACAAACAAGTATTCACCTGTTTTCTTGTCGAAGCCAACCACATCCGGCTCACCACCGGTGCGTTCCATTTCACTCAGCGACCAAAGTTTTTCGGAACGGGATTTCAATCTTTCTTCTACCTTCGACCAATTGAGATCAGGGTGCCGTTGTGTATTTGCTTCAAAGCGAGTTTCGAGATTGGCGAGCAGCGTCGAAGAATCTTTCGCCGGTAGTTTGCGTTTCATTGGCGTGGATTTCATGTCGTTTCTTAGCCCTGAATCATCAATCAAGGGAACGGTAGTTTGAAGTTGTTGAATTAACGAGTTTAGGTGCGGGTCTTAGCAGCTTGCAGTTTCCATTGGCCAACGGCCAAAAACAATATCCTTGAGCGAACGGCGAAAAGCAACATAGCCGTTGGCCAAACAGCGTTTGATTCTTAAATTTGTAAGCCAGCGATTCAAAGGCGAACACGGTGGGGACCAATTTTTAATCTGTCGGTTGCCGTCGCTAAAAAAACGGAGATAATGGTGCTATCGAATCGGCAACGGATCATGGAGCAAGCGAATGAATACGACCAAATTGACGGCTGAGCGTTTGTTCATGGTGCCCGGTTTTTTTAAACATCGATTTTCCGGGCCCGCCTTTTTCCCCGCGATGGATTCTCTGCTCAAGCCCACTTGGGGAAACGTCTGTTCGGCGATGCTCGGCTCCGCCTTGCTGCTCGGCTGTTTTTGCAGCACCGGCAAGTCTCAACTGATTGAACCGCCAAGTATTCAGAATGCGGAATCGCAACAGGTCGTGCGCGAACTACTAGTCCGCACTTGGGAACGCACACCGAATAATAAACAGATGTCTGCCACCGTGTTCACCGACGCCAACTCGGCGGCTTCGGAGATACTGCTCGCTTTCTTGCTCAACCGGATTCAGCATAATGAAACCAAGCAAGCGGTTGAGATTGCGGATCGTCTGACACGAGAGCACACCGGTTCTCTCGACGGCTGGCTGTTGAAATCGTATCTAAATACATTGTTGAGAAACTACGATCGGGCGCAGGTGGATCTGCGTTCACTTAAGAAACGTTTGGATGCGCTCCTGCAAGCATCACCAACGTCGACACAACAAAAAATAGCTGCCTACAGTCGCATGGGCCAATTAGTCGGCTATCTGCAAGGCCCCGTCAAGGAAAAGCTAAACGCAGAATTGCTTGAATCGACGATCGTGACCCTCACGGAAAACTGTTCGCCTGAGGAATTGAACTCCTTTAATACGGCGAGAGAACGGATTCTGGTTAAGTTTGATAGCCAATTGGCAGCGGGTCAGGAAAGGCAGAACGAAGAACTCGAGAAGCAGGCGCGGCAAGACGAACAAACGATCGTCTCGCTCAATGAGCAGAACGCCAGTATCGACCAAACCCTGCAACAATTGATCGACCAACAAGAACGTGTTCGAGCCGAGGGCACTCAACGGGTCGCCAATCTAACCGAACAGCTCAGCCCCCTCGAAGCGAATCTCGCCTCCATTTCCACGCAGATCGGCAGCGTGGAGTACGATCTCGGGTTGCTTTATGCCGATCTCTACAACGCTCAGTTTCAAAACAATCAACTGCCGCCGCAATATCAGACCAGTACTTGGTTCGTCAGCGATCAAATTCGCAGTGCCGAATTTGCGCTCGGATCGCTGCGAGCAAACTGGAATGCGGTGTCCACCCAACTTGCGTCACTGAGAAACAACATCGTTACTACCAGCCAAGCCTACACCAATCAGTTGGCTCAGTTGCAGCAGCAATCGAAAACCTTAAAAAACACCCAACAACGTAATCGGATTCGGTTGGGAAAACTTTCCGGAGGCCCCGAAATTGTGGACGGCAAAAAAAGTGCAATGCAAAGTCGTTTGATTGCTCTAACCAGTTATGTTGAACTTCCCACCGAGCTTTATCGCCAACAAATGCTCGATGGCATCAGTCCCAATCCTTGAGTGAACCATGAGCCGAATTAAACCTACTCCCAAAAAAATGGAACCGCTGGCCACCAAAAAGGCTGGCGAGTTCGCTTTTAAATCAAAACTGACTGGGCCGATGACCGAAATGTCGCTGCTGGAGCGTTCGCTACTGCTTGCCGAAGTTTCCATGATCTCTTATCTGTCGATAGAAGAATGCAATATCGCAGCTGGTAAATTGGGGTTCATCGACGGTAAATTCTTCAACTCGAACAATGCTCAGGCTTATTGGTTCCAAAGCAAACACGATAGTGTCGTGGTGTTTCGCGGAACCGAGCCTCGCGATTGGAACGACATTCAAACCAACACGAACGCAATCGCAGCAGTCGCCGAGACCATCGGGAGGGTTCATTCCGGTTTCAAATCGGAGTGCGACGAAATTTGGCCGTATTTAGAGAAGGAGTTGGAGGCCAACACTTTGCCGCTGTGGTTTTGTGGTCACTCGCTCGGTGGCGCGATGGCGAACATTTGCGCCGTTCGTTGTATGTTGTCGTATATTAAGTCGGAACCCGAGGAGCTCCAAACTTTCGGTAGCCCACGAATCGGCTGTCGTAAGTATGTCAACTACGTAAAACTGAAGCATTATCGTTGGGTGAACAATAACGACATCGTCCCGCGCGTGCCCCCGTCGTGGTTGGGATATCGTCACAACGGTCGGGAAATGTATCTTGATCGCAACGGCGGTTTGAAAAAATTGAATGGCTGGCGACGGATCAGCGATCGGCTGCAGGGCTTTTGGCATGGTTTGAAGCAATTTCGCATCGATCAACTCTCGGATCATTCGGCGGTCAACTATATCGATACGATATTTGAACTCGTTCGTGGCGAGCGTCCGACCGTGCCAGCGGCGAAGTCAGTGGTGGCCAGCGTTGCTCCGGTTGAATCGCCCCAATCTGAAAAGCCAGTCACTGCGATGCCCTCGATGGACGAAGCGCTTTCTGAGATGCCGCCAAGTGAGAGTTCAGATGCCAATCGGTTCAATCAGAACGCTCTCAAGCCGGAAAGCTTGAACCAATCAGCCGCTGGCGCGTTTGCGTCCGGTTCCGAAACTTCTCCCCAACCAATACGCCAGTGACTCACAAACGGAGCACCGTTCAGTTAGAATAATGGTAACCATTCACGGATTGTAGCCGGACTCGTGAGAGTTCGGAAATTCTACAAACAGATAAAACCGAAGTCTCACGACTTCGGCTACAAACCATGTCGATAAACGACATTTTTCAAAATCACCGTGAACGGTTACGAATAATGATTCCTTTTGTGATTCATCTCGAAAAGTAAAGCTCCCATGCCGTTGCGAGTTCATTGTCCGAATGGTTGCTTGATTCGCATGCCCTCGAATCGCGCCGGTAAAATCGTTCGTTGTCCCGAGTGCAAATCTTCCATCCAGCTTTCCCTCGTTTCGGAATCCGAAATCAAAAGCGGCAAACCAATTCCGATCGAAGCGATCCTCGTCAACTACGACCAAGTTTGCCCGGTCATTCCTGTTGAAACGCGGAATGAAGACATCAGCGACAGTAGCGATCGAATCAGTGAAGAAACCGATTCCGCAGTTTTGACGGCCATCGCGGCGGCAATTGAGGCAGCGACGGCGGAGCAATCACCTCCACCTCGCGAAATAGTTGCACTTCATCCGGAAACCATTTCGATGAAACCCGACTTGCGGGACGCTAAGAACCAGCAACAAAAATTGGCCGAACAAAAATCACTTGACACCAAACGAGATCAGCAAGAATCGCGATCGGCAGATGCAAAATTATTGCCACGTGAGACTTCCCAACAATCAAAGCTTGATGTGCCGAATGAACTTACGCCGCGCGGAATTCAAAAAAACAAAGAAGCTCACCAAGCAAAATTGAAAATGATTTTGGCGATCCCCGATGCGCCGGTAACGGCGAAGCCTGATAGCGTTTCGTCCTTCCCCGATCCTTCACTTCGCCCCCAACTCGAACGAAAAATTCGCGAAACAGTCGAGGTGATCCCCCCATGTGAAATAGTATCGGGTTCGGCACCAAGCCTGCCATGGGAAGAACGTATTCGCAAGGCGAATGAAGATCGCGTGGTGCTCAGTCGCTTGCTGGCAGTCTGTTTGTGCGGGTTGGCACTGGTCAACATGATCCCCGCACTCATTTTTTGGTACGACTGGTATTGTGCGGTGGAACAGGTGGCGCTTCCTCGCTGGGTTTATCTGCAATGTTTTATTGCCGCGATTCATTTTGTCTATGCTCTGTATCAATTTCAGATTCCTGACTGGTCCGCCGTTCGCGCTGTTTCGGTCACGATGTTGGTATTCGCTTTTCTGTTCGGCGTGTTGTCGACAGGTTTGTTGGTCGGGGGCGGCGGAGGTGTTTTGGCTAGCTTTCTCGGCGTCTCGCACACTTATTTGCAGCGGGCTGCGATTTGGTGTGTCACCATGCTCTGCCTTGCCACCTTAGTCAGTTATCTCGGTGGACGCGAGGCGGCAAACTGGCAGCGCTCGCAACAATTGATGTTGGAGATGAATCTTGGTTCGTCGGCCTCTGCTAAATCTTCAGTTGTGTATTGAAGTCGCCAAATCACGAAAGGTTCACGATGGATTGTCTGATTTTGATTCCCACCGAAATAGAGCGAGAAATTTTCCTCCGTTGCAACTCAGAGAAAGAACTCAACGTCGAAGTATGCGGGTTCGGGCCAATCGTTGCCGCCGCCCGTACCGCTTTCTTAATTGCCAAGTTCAATCCATCTCGATGTTTATTGATCGGTATCGCGGGAGCCTATCGATCCGAGCAACCGGAAATAACCATCGGAACGGCGGCTGTGTTTTCCTCAGTTGGTTGTTACGGAATTGGGGCTGGAAGCGGTGACGATTTCCAAAGCGCTGGGCAAATGGGCTGGCAACAGTGGTCGGCAACGGAAACCGAAAGTGGAATCGGCGATTCTATAGAGCTGTTCGTTCCCGAATTTTCATCCACCAATCCAATGACAGTTGTCAGTCAACTGCTGACGGTCACCAGTGCCGCCGCGAGCGATAATGACGTTAGGCGGCGGCACCAACTTTTTCCAAGCGCTGTCGCCGAAGACATGGAAGGCTTCGCGGTTGCAGCGGCCTGTCATTTCGCTGGCGTACCACTTTCGATTGTGAGAGGCTTTTCCAATTGGGCAGGAGACCGCCATCATTCAAACTGGCAGATCGAAGCCGCCATGCAAGCAGCCGTCGCAAAGGCAGACCGTTTTGTCGTAAATCAGGTTAAATGACCAGCAACACCACGCGAAATGAAACTAAAACTTGCCATCTCGACGTGTCCCAACGACACGTTTGCTTTCCATGCCATTCTCAACCGAAAAATTGACCTGCGCGGATTGGAGTTCGAAATT
>JBGSKR010000148.1:0-3489 GCA_041741135.1 Mariniblastus sp. | reverse complement strand
TAAAACGATTTGACTCTCGACGGTCAACATGAAAATGTTTTGAATTGAATTAATCCGCTCTAACTCAAATCCAGTATCGACACCGAAAAATGAAACGATTCAAAAGCATCCTGCGCGATACCTGGTGGGCTTGGGTGATTCTTATTGGCGGTGGGATCGTTGGCGGATGGTTGGTTTCACCCATCTTTTATTCGGCAATTCCAATCAGCATTTTTGCGTTCTTTTATTTTGGGCTGATGCGTTACGACGAAAACGGTCAGCCCAAAGCTTGAGCGTTGGTAAACGAGAATGACCCGAACACGTTTTGTCAATCCCAATCGCCCAGTTTGTCTTGCTCAGGCTCAGGCTTTTAATCGCGAATTCTTTCTCCAGAAATATTGGGTACTTCCGCGGTTAGCGGTTGGGCAATCGATTCGGGGGGCGTAGAATAGGCGGTTCGATTTTTTCATCCACGGAAACGGAATTGCCGCTCGCTATGCCAGCTTCTGATATTGTCGTTAAAGGTGCGAGGGAACATAACCTTCGCGATGTGAATCTTGTTCTTCCACGAAACCAATTGATTTGCTTGACTGGAGTTAGTGGTTCTGGCAAAAGTTCTTTTGCTTTCGATACTGTTTTTGCGGAAGGCCAGCGCCGTTACGTGGAATCGCTATCGAGTTTCGCTCGTCAATTCCTCGGTCAAATGCCTAAACCCGACGTTGATCTGATCTCTGGACTCAGTCCTGCGATCTCGATCTCGCAAAAATCTTCGGGCAGCAACCCGCGTAGTACAGTCGGCACGATCACCGAAATTTATGACTTTTTGCGAATTCTTTTTGCCCGCGTCGGTCAAGGCTATTGTCCGAAGTGCGATGGTCCGATTTCTGCCCAGTCTCGCGATCAGATTATTGGTAGCATTTTCCAGTTCGCCGAAGGAACCGAGTACGCGATACTTGCTCCGATTATCCGCGAACAAAAGGGCGAACATCGCGATTTGTTTACGGACTTGCTGAAGCGAGGTTTCACACGCGTCCGCGTTGACGGCGAGATTTTAAATCTGGGATCGGAGATAAACGTCGATCGCACGCGGCGTCACAATGTGGAAGTCGTGATTGATCGGATTACCGCAAAGCCGGGCGTGCGCGGGCGATTGGGAGAAGCGGTTGAGTCCGCGCTAAAGATCGGCAAGGGTACTTTAATCGTCGCGATCGAGTCCGCGGATGCTCCGCTGAAACCTGCCTCGGATTTTACTGATTCGGACGGCGAAAACTTGATTTGCGAGAACTTGAATGGCAGCTTTGAACCTGACGAAGACGATGACTTTAGCGAAGTCGCCCCAACCGATTCGATGGGCAAGAAATCAAAATCCAAAGCGAAAAGAACAAAGTCGAAAAATCTCGCTCAACAACGGCTCGACGCAACCGCCACCGATCGTGTTTACTCTTCGACGTACGCTTGTGCTGCTTGCGGGATCAGTTTCGCTCCGCCGTCGCCGCAGATGTTCAGCTTCAATTCGCCGCAAGGCATGTGTCCCACCTGCGATGGATTGGGTGAGTTGTTTACGTTTGATCGCGATTTGCTCGTTCCCCAGCCCTCACGTTCGTTTCAGCAAGGTTGCTTTGAGTTACTCGGAACTTGGAAAGACCTTGGACGCTGGCGACGGCACATTTATCAGGGCGTCGCCGACACGGTCGAACGCGAGCGCGGCTGGGAAGCCGGCACGATGTTGGAAACGGCTTGGGAGGAGCTGACCGCCGAGCAACAAGATTTGTGGTTGTACGGAACCGGCGACTTGCACATTACTTACACTTGGCGTGGCGGCAATTCGCCGATGAAGTACGGCGGGAAGTTTGAAGGCATCGTCGCTGAATTGGACGAGAAGTATCGCAACACTTCTTCCGCGCCGAAACAGCGAAGTCTCGAAGAGTTTATGGCAGAGGTGCATTGCACCGAATGCAATGGCGATCGTTTGAACGAACAAGCCCGCCATTTTCGACTTGATTCAAGCGGTGAAGCGTTCGCAAAAAAGCCCAGCCTTTCGATCGCGGAAGTCTGCATGCTCTCGATCGCGGATGCTTACGAATTTTTCGGCGGGCTGGTGCTCGATGACACAAAGCACTTCATCGCCACCGAACCGGTCAAGGAAATCCGCAATCGACTGGGGTTCCTGCTAAACGTGGGTCTCGATTATTTGATGCTGAACCGAACCGCACCGACATTATCCGGTGGCGAGAGCCAACGGATTCGATTGGCTGGGCAGATCGGTGCGGGTTTGGTTGGGGTGCTGTATATTTTGGACGAGCCTTCGATTGGACTTCATCCACGAGACAACGACCGACTGATTTCGACGCTCGAACATCTTCGCGATTTGGGAAACACGGTGGTTGTGGTCGAGCATGATGAAGACACGATGCGGGCGTCGGATTATCTGATCGATTTTGGCCCTGGTCCCGGCGTGCGTGGTGGCGAGGTTGTAGTGGAAGGCCATCCTTCCGAAATCATCAAATCCAAAATCAGCCTAACCGCGCGTTATCTCAGTGGCGATTTGAAAATCGCGATTCCTGAAACCCGCCGGCCGTTCGACTCCAGCAGAACCTTGAAACTGCTGGGAGCGCGACACAATAACTTGAAGAACATTGACATCGAAATTCCGCTGGGAAAGTTTGTGTGTGTAACCGGTGTCTCGGGCAGCGGCAAAAGCTCGTTCGTCAATGCAATTCTGCGCGAAGAACTAAAAGAGAAACTTAACGGCGGAATCTCCGAAGCGGGCGAGTTCGACGAACTGATTGGGATCGAGCAGCTTGACAAAATGATCGCCATCGATCAATCACCGATCGGTCGCACGCCGCGATCCAATCCGGGGACTTATATCAAGCTGTTTGACGAAATTCGTAGCCTGTACACTCAGTTGTCAGAATCGAAGACGCGCGGTTACTCGCCGGGAAGATTTAGCTTTAATGTGAAAGGCGGTCGTTGCGAGGCGTGTGAGGGCAATGGCTCCAACAAATTGGAGATGGACTTTCTCGCCGACGTGTGGGTTACCTGTCCGGTGTGTCTTGGGCATCGCTTCAATCGCGAAACCCTCCAAGTCAAATTTCGCGGTAAATCGATCGCCGACGTGTTGGAAATGGACATTCAACAAGCGATGGAGTTTTTCGAGAACATTCCAAAAGTTCTCAGCAAGCTAAAGACGCTGCACGATGTGGGTTTGGATTATCTGAAGATCGGCCAGCCTTCGCCGACACTTTCGGGCGGTGAAGCCCAACGCATCAAGCTTGCTCGTGAGTTGGTCAAACGCAGTACGGGCAAAACGCTGTACATGCTGGACGAACCGACGACGGGATTGCACTTCGCCGACATTCAGTTGTTGCTGAATGTGTTGCAAAATTTCGTGGAAGCTGGCAACACCGTGTTGGTGGTCGAGCACAATCTCGATGTAATCAAAACGGCGGACTGGATCATCGACATCGGGCCCGAAGGCGGCTCAGGGGGCGGCAAGTTGGTTTGCGC
>JBGSKR010000147.1:0-3003 GCA_041741135.1 Mariniblastus sp. | reverse complement strand
TTGATCTTCATCGAATCCACGCTCACTATCGTCAAAATCGTCAGACTCTTCCGGAGTTTCCTCTTTTAACAATTGTGATTTGTCTTCAGTTTTATCGGTTTCTTCGTTTAATCGATTTGGGCGTCGAAATGAAGACTCAGGAAGTGCCCCACCTTCGAAAATGGTTTTGACTGGTTCAAAACCGTTCCACACAATCATGGATTCTGCAACCGGTACTTCCAAAGCTGGCACATCAGTACTCAAATCAGTTTTGGGCGGTTGTTGAGAAGTCATTTGACCGTTTTTGCCACCGTTCGGATCTAGCATGTCTCCGATTTCGAGCACTTCTTTGTCGTCTCCTTCCATGAAATAATCGCCTCGCAGAATCAACTTCAAGGCTCCCGTAACCTGAACTTGATAAATCGCTTCGGCCTGTCGGGGCGTGACCAAAACGCTGACGATGGCGGCGCCTCGAGTACTGTTCTCGGTTCGGCTACCAGATTGGGCGGTCATCTCGCTGTTGACGGCGAACACACGAAGACCCTGCAGAAACGTTTTAGCGTAGAAACCGGAACCGTCTTTAACCCGGAAGCGACCGATTACGTCGACTTTATCGCCTGGATTCAACAACCCGGCGAATGTATCATCCTCTGCAACCTTGATCGCCAAGACTTTCATACCCTCCGGGATGATAATGCTTTGCATATCGTTTTTATGAACCAGCAAAGGCAGCATGACTGGCAATCCTTTGCTCATTTGCGATCGAGTTGCCATGTCTTTGATTTGTTCCAATGAACTTGCCGCCGTTTCAGGAATGATTTCCATTGGCCAGTTCTCGACGGTCACATTGGTTTCATCTAGCAACGTATTGTGATCCATGTGCTGGTTGGCGACGAGAACAGGTGCCAGTTGCGGACCAGCGGCGACCGTTCCACCGGAACGTCCCATGACTTGACTAATGCCAATCGCGGCGATCAATCCGAAACCCATAGACAAGATCATCAACATAAAAGATTTCGATTTCATTGGTGTTACCCTTGGCAAGAAGCCTGTTTATTAGCCTGATTTTGTGGGCCACGCCTTGGGTTTTTAGCGTCGAGACTGGCGCTTGGCCATCTCGATTCGCTCCAAGCAGGGTGGTCATGGGAGGAGTTAGTGGAAACTTAACGGAGTGCGGTTGATCGATCTTGGGAATTCAAGAGGCGGAGTTTCAAAACGTTGTGGCTTGCGTTTCGATCGAGTGCTTTCGGAAATCTGCCAGCGTCCATGAAATGGTTCGGCAGGGCGCATGAAAAAGCTCCAACTATGCGGAATGAGCTCGAATTCGAGGCAAATTCCGCATAATCGGAGGTGGGTCTCCGGAAGGAGAATCGTTTTTATTGTTGTGAGCGGAATGGACCCTGCCGGATAATGGAAGAGTTCTGATTTGCTAAAGCTGGCAGATTAAATCAGTAATCCCATCCAGGCAAAATAGGTGACCGTGCCAATCGCCAAAGGGATGCCGTAGGGCAACAACCGCATTGAGCTTTTTCGTTCGGCAGCGATTCCAGCGAGAACTTCAGGATTTTTCACCGTGGTAATCTCGTTGAAGATGAAAAAGAACTGATTGAAATGCTTACGTCCTTCGCCCGCCAAAAGAATCATGATGACCGCTAACACGGCTCCAATAATTGCCGACAGGCAGAAAGCATAAAACGTAATCGTGCAGTGAACCCATGCTCCAATGGCGGCCATCATTTTGACGTCGCCGGCTCCCATGCCGCCAATCGAGTAGGCGGGAAGCAAAGTCATGACACCAACGGCTGTTCCGGCGAGGCTCCATGCCAATCCGATGTACCATCCATCACCCGCCATGCCGTAGTGGATCGAACTCCAAATCCAACCGGCGATGATCATGGGAAAAGTTAAACTATTTGGAACGCGAAGTTCTTTTCCGTCGATGTAAGCGGCGACGACCGCGAAAATGCTGACAGCCCAAAACACCCAGTTCTCAGCCATAGATGCCAAAATATCCATTGAGTTTTCTCCTACACGCAGTGTTGTGTGGTCGCTCGTTCTCTTCCGGAAACCGATGCGAACGAAGTATTGAAGTATTCGTGTTCATTACTTGAGACGCCGGCAAGGTAGCTTGAACCAACTTGAATGGCGCGTCAAACGATTGATGAACTTGACGCCGATGTGGCTTAGATCCGCATCGTGAAAACATAGCTCGCAATTACGGCGATCATCGTGAAGAAACAACAAACCATTTCGCAGGCGTGTTGATAAATCTCAGGTGAACTCAGCCATTCCATTTGTCTTACTCGATTCAAAATGAAGGAAGCTATTTCGCGCTTGGATGTTAGTCAAGCGTTTTCAATTTATTGCTGGTTCATCCGCTCGGTTAATGAGCTCGTCTGAACAAACAACAAGAAAAGCCCACTTCGGCATGAAGGCCGAAGGGGCATTCTTTGTGGTAGCAGCCATTCCGCAGACGGAAACATGCTTGCCAACGAGACAACGTTAATTGCCGCCGGTTGGCAATGATTGCAACTGGCCAGCGATGTTGGTGAAAGCCGAGTTAGCGGCGTCACCCACTGCTGTGATCGCTGTCAAGCAGACAATCACAATCAGTGCCAACATGATGGCGTATTCAACAGCTGTGGGGCCGTCTTCTGATTTAAGAAACTTTTGAACTTTGGTCATGAAATTTTTCATCGTGTGATTCCTCCGAAGGATTCGACATTGCTCCCCGCGCGGGGTTGAGCCTGAATGGCTCGATTGTAAACGGGCTAGGCCAACCAGATGATGAGCATCTGTCCTGCGTGGTGTTAGCTGTCCCACAAAATGAATCAGTGCTTTTCCTGAATTTGAGAATTCATCAGAAGAAAGCGGCAGGTTTTTTTGTACCCAGACGACACGTCATGGGAACATCAGAAACCTACGTCACGATTGGGACGAGTCAAAGTTTGACTTCAACGGAAAGTAAAGATTTTCCGATTCCGGAGAGTTTGCATGCAGACTTTAGCGGTTGTGCCGACGCAG
>JBGSKR010000146.1:0-2596 GCA_041741135.1 Mariniblastus sp. | reverse complement strand
GTGTTTCAGCCAGCGAACGTCGCTTCAGCAAGCCCCGGCGAGATTGTCCGAGTCACGGTCTCCGCGCCTGGAGATGCGAACAGCTTTTTGCCGTTTGGTCCGTTTGGAAACCAAATCGTGTCGACGCAATCAGCAATGATCAAAGAGTAACCGTCAATGGTTCCAAGGAACGGTGAAGCATTTCGATCAAATGGAGAATCTGACGAGCAGCCTGCAGAGCCCCTCCAAAAATCAATCAGAAATCTAGTTCAGCACAAGCAATCCGAGAGCATCTTTCATGGCCTTTCATTTTCAACAAAAGTCTATTGATTTACCAGCGAACCGTCGCGGAGCGATGTTGCCTATGCTGGCGGTCGTAATGGTAATCCTTTTCGTGGCTGCGGCATTGTCAATCGATATTGCGAGAATCCATGTTACCCGAAGCGAGTTGCGAACGGCGACCGACGCCGCTGCTAGGGCGGGTGTCGAGGCGTTGGGTCGAACTCAGGACCAGCAGTCGGCGATTGCAGCCGCGAAGGCTATTGCCAAGGAAAACTTAGTCGCCAACGTAGGCTTGGATCTCGACAACGAGAACATCATCTTTGGAGTCGCCACCGGGAACGGTGATGGTTCATTCCGATTCGAACCTGGCAGTGGATCATTGGGTCAACCGATTAACTCGATGCGTGTGATTGGTGAACGAACCGCCGCATCGCCAAACGGCCCTGTGGGGTTGTTGTTTGGTCCGCTGTTTGGCGTGACGGATTTTGAGCCGATTCAATCAGCCGTCGCCGCACGAACTGATCGCGACATTGCGCTGGTGCTCGATGTTTCCGGTTCGATGAACGGTGCAGGCCGGATTGAGGCGTTGCGCAACGCTCTTAGTATTTTTCTGGCAGAGCTGAAAGATTCGCCGCAGGACGAGCGAGTTTCCTTGACTGTCTATAGCTCAACCTCTCGCAGAGTATTGGGTTTGACAAGTGATTTGGATTCGATTCAGACCGCGTTTCTACGGCAGAAAATTAATGGCGGCACGGCGATCGGACTCGGCCTGACTGATGGATTGGCTTCCATCCTGAACGACGCTGGCCAACGCCCCTTTGCTCTTAAATCGATTGTCATCATGACGGATGGAATCCACAATACCGGCTTGTCTCCTCTTATTCCTGCTGTGGCTTGTGCCGCGAGCAATATCGAGGTGCATACCATTACGTTTAGCCAAGGCGCGAGTAAAGGTTTGATGCAACAAGTTGCCCAAATAGGGGGCGGGATTCATCTTCATGCGGATACTAATCAACAGTTGGTCGACCAGTTTAAAATCATTGCCAATCAGTTGCGAGTTTTGCTGATCGAATAGCGGAGCGGCAATAGATGTGAATGAAGTCTCCAAGAACGAATTTAAGAATTTAAAATGGCCAACACAATTAAATCCAAACGAAATTTCAACACTAATTCAAAAGGAACCTGCTGGCGAACGCCGGATCGAACTGGTGCATTAACGGTCGAGGTTGCGATTTGCTTGCCCTTGCTATTTTTGTTTCTATTTGCGTGCTACGAAATTGCCCATGCCAACATGTTGATGCACGCAACGGAAAGTGCTGCCTATGAAGCGGCAAGAATTGGAATTGTGCCGGGAGCAAAAACTGAAAAAATCGAAGACGCAGCCAGGTTTGTTCTGAGTTCCGTTGGCGTCAACGACTTCTCAATCACCATGACTCCGTCTGCGATTTCAAGCAACACACCGAAAGTAAAAATCGAGATCGATGTGCCGTTTGAAAAAAACACGCTCATTCCGCAGGTATTCTTGAAGAATCCGATTTTTCACGGCGAATGTACACTGACTCGCGAATCATTTTAGAAGCTATCGATCAACAGGTAACTTCTACGAACGCTTGAGTCAAGAAATTTGATCAGCCGCTTTGCGAGCGGACTGTTTTTGGAAGTGCGGTTCGGGAACAAGATTTTGCACTGAGTCGGATTTGCCGATGACGACAATTCCTGAATCGGTAACTGTAAAACCCCGCGCGCGATCCGCTTCGTGGTTAACTCCGATCTCGACCCCCGCCGGAATCTCAACATTCTTGTCGATAATGGCGCGGTGGATTCTTGCATGACGACCAACTTCGACCCGATCGAAAAGAATCGAATCCGTTACGTGAGCGTAACTGTTGACTCGCACCTGTGGGCCGAGGATGCAGCGCTCAATGCGACCGCCGGAAATGATTGAACCGGGGCACACGATGCTGTCGGTGGCCGTTCCTACTCGGTCGCGTTCGGCTTGGCTTCCAAACACGAACTTCGGGGGTGGGAAGCCGCCTTGGTAGGTGCGGATCTCCCATTCTTGATCGTACATATTCAGCAGCGGATCGACATGAATTAAGTCCATGCTCGCTTCGTAGTAGGCATCGACGGTTCCCACATCGCGCCAATAAGCTTGTGATTTTCGATTTTCATCTCGGAACGGAAACGCGAACACGCGGCTATTGTCGATGATCGAGGGGATGATGTTTTTGCCGAAATCGTGTGAGCTGTCAGGTGTGTTTGCGTCCTTAAGCAATTGCTCAAACAGGAACCGTGTGCTGAAGATGTAAACGCCCATGCTGGCAAGACACTGTCC
>JBGSKR010000145.1:0-5824 GCA_041741135.1 Mariniblastus sp. | reverse complement strand
GCGATTAAGAGTGCTAAAGAGAATCTACCGGATATGCAGGTTGGTTAGAATTGTTACCGCATTCTGTCACTTAAAAAAAGTTTGTCAACAACTAAATCTGAATCTTGTGCAAGAATCCATCCATCAAAACTCTTTTGTGTATATTTGGTGCAAGTTAATTCTGCACTGCTTTCTCTGGACTTGAAATTTCCATCCTCCCAAGTCTCCGATGTCCACCAGCCAAAAACAACAAACCGAACAAGAGGCTTTTCAAAGCAAACTCCGGCGGGAGTTTCAACAGTTTGCCCAACTGGTGGAAACAGAACCGGACTTTGACCAGTTCTGTGCAACGGTGCTGCGGCGAACGATCGAGCTGACTCACGCGCACTGCATTTTGCTGTGGCGTAGTAACGATCAATCGGCCCCCGTCGTAACCCATCGCGTCGGTGAACTGCCTCATGCAGTGGCTGCCGCAATCGTCTCGCCCGATAATGAGCAGCACATTCATTTCGTCGAAGAAGTTATCGGGGAACGACAACCGATGGGCCTCCACTCGGATGCGTTCGTACCCTCATCGCCATTCGATTCAACAGAATTGGATGCCGCGCCGTTTCTGATGCTGTTATCACCTATTTTCAGTCCGTCGCGAACTTGCTCCGGTGCGTTGGAACTGATTCAGCGCGGTGAACTCGAACAACCCGTAATAGAAGGCCACCGGCGATTCTTGGCTCACATCGCTCAACTGTTCCAGCAGTGGCAGCAGCGGCACGGAAGTCCTGATCAAAGATCGACCGAAAGAGCAGCGGCAGCGGAACGGAAATCGGCGACTTGGTCAGAGAAACTGGATTATGTGACGGAGGTTCATCGGCACATCAGCCCCACCGAAACGGCCTACGACATCGCCAACGAATCACGCAAGTTGCTAAATTGTGATCGGGTCAGCGTTGCTTTATGGAACGGTCGTCGCTGCAAAATTCGAGCGATTAGCAGCCAAGACAAATTCGACAATCGTGCCAACGTGGTCAAGAAACTCAGAAAAGTTGCGACATCAAGTGTTAGTTCGAGTTCCGAGTTTTGGATCACGGGCGACACGGAAGGTCTCGCGCCTCAAGTCAAGAAGCAAATCGACGATTACCTCGATGAAGCCCACTCGCGAACGCTTGCCGTTATTCCGCTGTTCTCGCCGACGGAATCTACGACTCATTTGGAAACCCGTCGGCGTCGTCCACCGAAACCGCGAAAATTGGGCGCGCTGATTATCGAATACTTTGATGCCGACACAAAACGCGAAGACATCGCCGATACGGTTGACTTGATCTTGAAGCAATCACAGCTTGCTCTCGAAAATTCTCGCATCCATGGTGAGATATTTCTGTTACCCGTCTGGCAGCGGTTGGGCTGGTTGCAAAAGCTGCTGTTCCGCGACCATTTGGCTAAGACCGTCACTGGTTTGGTAGCTTTACTGGTGCTAACGGCGTTGATGATTTTCTTTCCCAAAGAATTGAAAATGAAAGTCGATGGGGTGATGCATCCCACCGTTCGGCAAACGATCTTTTCGCAAAGTGATGGAATCATTCGCGAGGTTCCCATCGATGAGCGTAGCTCGGTAAAGTCCGGTCAAACTTTATTGCAACTGGAGAATCCCGATCTGGAGTTGCAAATTGCCGACGCGCAATTGCAACTCGAAACGATTGAGCACCAAATTCACGAAGCGACTTCGCAGCTATCCCGTAGCGGCCTCGAAGATGAGAAGAAAGCCGAACTAAGCGGTTCGCTCCGATTGCTGGAAATTCGCCAATCCAGTTTAAGCGAACAATATAAACTGATGGAGCAGAAGAAACGTTTCCTGCACATCACCAGTCCCATCGATGGCACCGTCGTCACGCCGCAACCCAAACGTCGGTTAATGAATTTCCCAGCCACCGCGAATCTCGCTGTCTTGGAAGTCGTTGATTTGACCGGCACTTGGCAACTGGAATTGAACATTCCGCAAAACAAGATCGGCTACATCGACGAAGCGCTCAAGCAACGGCAGCAGCAAAAAAAACCGGAACCTTTGACGGTCGAGTTTCGGATTGGCACCAACCCCAACCTGAACTTGCGAGGCACGTTGGTCAGTGTGGCCAGCCGAGCCGTCGCCTCTGAAACAGGTTCACCAACCTTCCAAGCCATTGTTGATGCTGATGGAGAACAGTTTCGCGAATTGACAGATGAACTTCGAACCGGAGCGGGCGTCACCGCCAAGATTCACTGCGGCACGCGGTCGCTAGGTTTCGTTTGCTTCTATCAAGTCATCGACTGGCTACGCACGAATGTGTTCTTTTGATTCAGCCCAACGGCTCCTCTTGAATTTGGCAAGCTCACTCTCGGTCACTCCTCACTGCCGAATCCGATGTCCATGATGCCCCCACCTGAGAGCCCGCCGATCGAACAGAAATCTTCTGAGCCTCCCGTCAAAATGAAGATGCGGGCGGATTTGATTTTTGATCGAATCACTTATCAAGGAGTCGAATACTTTGTCGTCAAAGAACCACTGGGCCAAAAGTTTTTTCAGTTTCCGCCGCACGTGTTTCATATCTTAGAGCAGTTAGACGGAAACAACTCCATCGAACAACTGCAACCCGATTTTCAACGTGAGTTCGCACCGAAACGAATCACCCGGCATGAGCTTCAGCAAATTCTCACGCGATTTCACAAAGACGGATTGGTCACTTCGAATCTGACTGGACAAGGTTCCGAGCTGCTAAAGCGTGGCCGCAAAAACACCCGCATGGAACTGCTGGGTAAGCTGACCAACGTTCTCGCGATTCGATTTCGCGGCTTTGATCCCGAAGGAATTCTCAATTTTCTGATTCGGTTTACTTGGTGGATATTCACGCCGACTGCGATTGTCATCGCCAGTTTCATGGCGATGGTTGCCCTGCTGTCAGTGCTGGTTAACTGGTCGGCGTTCCAAGCCAGCTTGCCGGGCTTTGATCAATTTTTCGACGCTCGACAGTGGTTGATTTTTGTTGGCGTGTTGGCGTTTACCAAAATTTGCCATGAATTCGGTCATGGGCTCTCGTGCAAGCGACTTGGCGGCGAATGTCACGAAATTGGTTTCATGCTGCTGGTGTTGACCCCGTGTCTGTATTGCAACGTCACCGATAGTTGGCGGCTGTCGAATAAATGGCATCGCGCGGCGATCGGTGCTGCCGGGATGTATGTGGAAATTATTTTGGCGACGATCGCCACGTTTATCTGGTGGTTCGCTCAGCCTGGACTCGTGCAGGAAATCTGCCTCAAGATCATGGTCGTGAGTTCGATTAGCACGGTCGTCTTCAACGGCAATCCGCTGCTGCGATTTGATGGCTATTACATTCTGAGCGATCTGCTGGAGATTCCCAACCTGAATCAGAAATCGACGCGTGCACTCACGACGTTGCTGGGCCGACACTGGTTGGGCTTGGAGATTCCTGATGATCCGCTGATGCCATCGAATCGACCGTGGGCATTCGCACTTTTTACGATTGCTGCGTTTTGTTATCGCTGGACGATCATGTTTGTGATTATCATCTTCCTGACGAAGATGCTCGAACCTTATAATTTGGAATCGCTTGGAATCGGGCTTGCACTGTTTTCCGTGGCTGGCATGATCGGGATGCCGGGCTATAAACTTTACAAATACATGGCTGTTCCAGGACGCTTACATCAAGTGAAAAAATTTCGTTTTTCAGTCGTGTTGATTTTGCTCGTTGGGCTGATTACTGGGGTTTTGCTGTATCCGTTTCCACATTACCTGCGGTGCAGCGTGGTGGTGTTGCCCGAGAAACTGGAAACGGTCTGGATTCGACAATCAGGGAAATTGGAAACGTGTTTTGTGAAACCGGGCGATTCGGTGACGGCGGGCAAAGTTCTGGCGATGCTCTCCGACGTCGATCTGAACTTGCGCCTTTTGCAAACTCGCAGTCAAATTGCTGAAAAAGAGACCGAGTTGGAAGTGATGATCGTCCGCAGTTCTGCTGGTTCACTGGACGCATTGAATCGGTATGCGGAGTTGACTTCGGAAGTGCGAAATTTGAAATCGGTGCTGGCGACAATCGAGGCTCAGTCGGAAGCATTGACGCTTCGTAGCCCTATCGACGGCATTATTTTGGAAACGCCTTATCAACACCAATCCAGTGGCTTCGCGGAGGTCCAAGATGTTGACAACAGTCCTCTGTTGTTGCAGCAGCACGAAAACATTGTCGCCCAACGTGGGCAACGGTTTTGTGAAGTCGCTGATCTCAGCAAGTGGGTTGGATTGGTCATTCTATCAGAACAACAAGTCAAATTCGCTCAAAAAGGGCAACCGGCTTGGATTCGGCTTTACTCGCACGCAGACAAAACGATTGAATCTCAAATTGCTGCGATCGGCGAATCGGATCGCTCCATTGATCGACAGCAGTTCACTTCAAACTCGCAAACAAAATACCAGCACGCAACGCAGAATCGAAATCTTTCTCGCCCGCCGGACTTGCTCACCGAAATGATTCCGGCGTTGGAGCAAGAAGGGCTTCAGTATTTCGCGCTGGTGCCGGTGGTATCCGACGAAGTCCAGCTCAAGATCGGACTCGGTGGCCAAGCTCGACTGTACACCGGCTCCCGTTCGTTGGCGGCTCGACTTTGGTGGTGGATCAATCAGAACTTCCGCACGTAGCGAAAAAGTACGTTGGACATTCCTGTCCGACGAAATAAATGTACGTTGGACATTCCTGTCCGATGAGGTGTGAAATGGTCGGACAAGAATGTCCAACCTACGTGAGTGATTTGGTCGGACAAGAATGTCCAACCGACATTAAGTATTTAGGCATCCACTGTGAGAACGGCTTTGTTTATCGCTGCGGTCAAGTCACAAGAGACAACCTATTCCTCACTTGATGACTCGGCTCTTAAGGACGAAGCACTTCGCTTGCGCTTCGAAGCGAAGAAAAGTGAACGACTGCGACGCGGCTTGATCGTTCGCGCGTTCGCTCTCGTTCAAGTCGCTGCGCAGCGACAAATAAAGATGCGGCTGTACGACGTCCAATTGCGAGGCGGCTTGTCGATGGTTCGAGGCCAAGTTGCCGAGATGCGAACGGGCGAAGGTAAAACGTTCACTGCGACGCTCCCGCTCTTTGCGTATTCACTCTTGGGTCGAGGAGCGCTGCTCGCAACCAGCAACGACTATTTGGCCAACCGCGACGCAAACGAGATGCGACCGGTGTACGAATCGTTGGGGCTGAGCGTCGGAGTCATCCAATCCGAAATGTCTCGTGAACAACGCCGCGTTGCTTATCAGCGGGACATCATCTACGGCACGATGAAAGAGTTTGGATTTGATTTTCTGCGAGACCATGCGGGTCAGCGCACGAAAGCTCAGCAGCAACTTTGGTTTGGAAATTCTGAGACAACGCTACCGGTTGATCAGCCCGTCCAGCGGAAGTTCGAGTTTCTGTTGATCGACGAAGCGGACAGTATCTTGATCGATGATGCTCGAACTCCGCTGATCATCTCAGCCGCCGAAGATGGCTCGACTCATGATCAGCAGGTGGAGCTGTATCGCTGGTCGGCACTTCATGCACCTCACTTTGTGGAGGACTCCCACTATTGGTATGACCGCGAGCGAAAGAAAGTTGACTTGATGCCGAAGGGTACCAGTCACTTGAGAAGTATCGACAAACCCGCCTCGCTACTCGGCGTGGGCTTGTTGGAGATGTACGACTTTATGGAGCGAGCCATTCAAGTCCACCGCGACCATCTCGTCGACCGGGACTATGTCGTGCGAGAGGGCGAAATCGTGATCGTCGACGAAGCGACAGGTCGCATCTCCGAAGGGCGTCGCTGG
>JBGSKR010000144.1:0-2700 GCA_041741135.1 Mariniblastus sp. | reverse complement strand
TGGTCGCAGCGTCGAACAGCAACTAAAAGCTGCCGGGCTGCGAATCAAGGGCGATTACCGTAGCGAAAAATTGGGATCGAAAATTCGCGACGGGCAACTGGAAAAAATTCCATACATGTTGATTGTCGGCCCGAAAGATGCAGAAGCAGGGACGGTTTCCGTTCGCAGCAACGCTGGCGGTGACCTCGGAGCGATCTCAATCGCCGAAGCGATCAGCAAATTTACCCGCGAAGTCGCGAGTCGATCGATGGCGTCGACGCAGCAATGACCGAAGTAACTACGCTCGCCAGAGCGTGGTTTTTTTTAGGCGGGCCAGAGATTTGTTATTACTATTCGTCGTGAAATTCACCAGAGATTCTTCTCGCGAAGAGGAACTCGGGCGCGTTCCACTACGGCAAGATGTTTTCTGCGGCTCGCTCAAACACCCAACCGGGCAATTTCCACAAAATTTTCGAATTGAAAAAAGTCTACCCATCTGGCATAATCCAGCCTGTTGCTCGGCTTTACCCTGCTGATCCTTGGTCATCAGCCGAGGCAACCTTGATCCTATTTGCTAACCAAACCAATTCATGACTTCCTTAAGGACCCCACCCATCGACAAAAAATCGAATCGCATCAATGAGCAAATCAGAATAACCCCCATCCGAGTCATCGATGCTGACGGAGAGCAATTGGGAGTCATTCCCACTCAGGAAGCTTTAGACAGAGCCCGTGATGCTGGCTTGGACTTGGTCGAAGTCGCTGGTGATGCCAAACCGCCCGTCTGCCGAATTATGGATTTTGGCAAATTCAAATACGACAAAGCCAAACGACAAACCAAAAGCAAAACCCATCAAACCAAACTGAAAGAAATCCGCGTCCGTCCCAAAACGGGCGAACATGATATCGGTTTCAAAGTCAAACAAGCCATCGGATTTTTGCAACACAACGACAAAGTCCAAGTCACGGTTTTGTATCGTGGTCGCGAGAATGCTCACATCGATGAAGGCCGTCGCGTGATGGAACAGATCATCGAGATGCTTGCCGAACATGGCAAAGTCGAAAGTCGCCCATCGCAGCAGTCACGCCGAATGATCTGCACGATCACCCCGAAGTAGACGTGGCATAGGCTTCTAGCTTGTGGACATTCAGCCTTCGTGGCATAAGCTTCCAGCTTGTGGACATATTTAAGTAAACACACAGGCTGGAAGCTTATGCCACAAAAAAAAACGCCGTCACTCAAATTGAGTCACGGCGTTTTTTTGTTAGAAGGCAAACCCGATCACGACCGAATGATTGCTTTCCTATTGTTGCATATTGCTGATGATTGTCAGATCGGCAATACGGTTCTCCTTTCGTCAACAATCAATTGTTTTATCGACAGAATTCCAAACCGGCATATCCACCGCCAAGAATCAAGTTACCGTTGGAATTGACCTGACCGACATCGCTACCGAAATCTTGTGGAATTTGGTCGGTGGCCAAGGCAATACCTGAAACACCTACGGCGCGATATCCGAAAGTCGCGCGGCATCGATTCGAGACACGGTAAGCCATTCCCAAATCCAATTCGCCTAACATGGACACGTCGTTCTTTTCGTTCATGTAGTTGAAGTCATCGACGCCTGCTGCCGTCCGATAAGCGAAACCACCGTTGCTGTCGCTAATACTCTGATCCGAAGAAATAAAGTTGTTGAACAAACCAACTTTGGAACCGGTGACCAAACTCAATCGATTCGAGACACACAATTCGTTTCGTCCACCAATCTGAAAACCAAGCAGAGTATTTTGGTTAGCGATTTGATAATCGACTTGGTTTGGATTTGCTGCGTCGTAAAGGGCACTGTAGCCAAAATTCTCATTGAACTGAAACCAGCCACACCCAGTCAGCAGTACGAAAGTACCCGCGCGCCCTCGGCGCGTGGGGTAGCTGCCACCGTTCCGCAACAGGCCGCCCTCAGCATTGCGGATTTCATTGTCGCGATAGATTTGGTGACTGTCGGAACTGTCAAAGTAGGTCAACAAGTTCTGGGGCCCTGGCGCGACAGCTAAACTGTCGAACCCGGTCAGGTACGTGCTGACCATTGGCCCGTCAATACTGGCATTGCTTTGGCCCGGGTACAAACCCCAGTAGCCAATCTGAAGACCATTGCCATCGCAATTGCGTTTCGTCAAAGTGCTGTAGAACCCGCCCATTGTTTCCATATCTGCGTCGGTTGAACGCAATGCATCGCCGGCATCGTTGCGAGACAGTCGAACATCGTCTTCGTAGTCGCGAGTCATGAGCAGCGCTCCCACGCCCAACACGTAGTTCGAATTTGAACCACTAGAAAACAAGCCACCCATCTTCCCGCAGATTTTCGAACCGAATCCGCCACCCGTGCTATCGTAAACACCGCCATCGTTGCAGCCTTCGACGTAGCCGCGATCGACGAATCCAGTATTGACTGGGCTGCTTTCGACACAGGCATCCTCACAGCAGGCTTCTTGCCCGACGTCGCGTCGGTGCTTTCGGCCATGACCTAGGCGGCGACAACCACATTTTGCGTCCGCACATCCGCCACCGATAAAGGCATCATTTCCGCAACCGGTGTTGCAACCACTATCACATCCGGTCTCAAAGTTTCCGCCGTTCGTCCCAACGGCGGGGCCAGGCACCGCATGCCCAGACATCTCAATTGGGGCACTAGCAGTCGATTGGGATGGCGTCGAGTTCGAATT
>JBGSKR010000143.1:0-2092 GCA_041741135.1 Mariniblastus sp. | reverse complement strand
AATCAGGTAATCCAGGTAGCGGCTGACCGGCATGTTGGTAATCGTAAACAACCGATTGAACTTGATGCCAAACCGCGAATCGAGTTCGCGCCGATAGTCGGTTTCCAATGCCGATTGATCCGGTGGTAGATTCGGGCCAACGGGATTGTAAACCAGCGTTAACATTCGACCGTCATCCGGGTCGCCATAACCGAGTTCATTAAGTTTGAGCAACGCCTCGATTGATTTCGAGTAAGCGCCATCGCCTCGTTGGGAGTCCGTATTTTCTTCGATATAACACGGCAATGAGGCCACGATTTCAACATCGTTTTCGGCTAAAAACTCGGGCAAGTATTCAAACCCCTTGGCTAACAGAATGGTCAGATTGCAGCGATCAATCACATGTCGCCCGAGTGATTTTGCTTCCAATCCCATCGACCGAAAATTGGGATTCATTTCAGGCGCACCGCCGGTTAAGTCGAGCGTCTGAATCTGTGGGTTTTGGGTAAGCACATCCAACACCGCGTCAGCCGTTTTCTTGGTCATGTTCTCTCGGCGATCGGGCCCCGCATCCACATGACAATGCGAGCAAGTCATGTTGCACAGCTTTCCAAGATTGACCTGAAGGATCTCAATCCGGTCGGCGGTCAGTCTCGAAACCCCCGCTTCATTCAGCTTGGCACGAAAACTTGCACAACCCGACTGGGGCTTCAACACAATCAGCTGTTCCACAGCCTGAGCAAGCGGCTGGCCACGGTGAAGGAGTGATGTTTTTGCGTTCATGATTTGTTACCGATTTCCCAATTCTAATTCAGTTCTAATTCTGCTGCTTCCAATTCATCAGCAACATGACTCGTCGCCACAATTACCTTTGTTGTCGGTCGTGATGTCATACTCCAGTCCCTTCGTTTCGCGGGGATGGCGTCGAATGTTGCGCTGGCAATCAAACGGTTTTGCGTCCTCCATGGGGATTGATTCGTAGGGAGAAACGGGAAGAAACGAATCCGCATAAGGCCCAGTTTGCAACAAGTGGAACGTTTTATCGCAGACCGCAGTTCGCTGTCCACGATAAAAAACATGTCCATCATCGTCATGGATCTGCTTGTACGGACCGCGATAGATCACCGCTTGGTTGCGCTCCCGACACGGGCCTTGTTTTCCCTTGTATGCGACGACAGTAACCGAGCGAAATTCAATCCCTTCGACGGTTTGCCATGGCGTTTCTTCCCGTTTGGCGATCTGCATTCCATGAAATCCGGCTCGTTCGAATTCGGCCAGAAAATCGTCTTCACGCCACGCACCCGAGATACAGCCCGACCAGAGTTCGGGATTGGCTTGCAAGTGTTCTGGCACATCTTCGTCTGAAACTATGTCGCTGATTGCCGCCCGACCTCCACGTTTCAACACGCGAAAGACTTCTTGGTACAGTTGTTGGCGGTCTTGAGGTTGAACGAGATTCAAAACACAGTTGGATACAACGCAGTCGACACTATCGCTCGCCACCAATGGCCGTTTACTTCGCAGGCGTTGTTCAAGACGACGACGTTCAAGGACTCCTTCTACTCCAGTTGATTCAATGTCGCCCAGTTCCCTTGCATACAACTCCAAATCGAGCTGCATGTCCTGGATCATTCCGCATCGGAAGGACACATTGTCGTATCCAATACGGCTGGCGACGAGAGATTGATTGCTTCTGGCCAGATCGAGCATCGTTTCATTGCAGTCGACACCAATCACCCGCCCCTCCGCTCCAACCAATTGCGACGTGATATAGCAGAGCTTGCCACCGCCGGAACCCAGGTCCAACACCGTGTCGCCGGGCTTAACAAATGGTGACGGATCGCCGCATCCGTAGTCACGATCAAGAATTTCCTGTGGAATGACTTTGAGTAATTCACGATTGTATTCGACGGGGCAGCACAAAGCCGGTTCACGTCCTTGAGCCGCATTGGCGTATCGTGAAGCGACGGCTGTTTCATATTCAAAGGAAATTGACATTTGAGTGATGGCCTTGGGTTTGGTTGGTAACGGATCAAATTAGCAAGAGTTGTTTTGTATGAAAGAACGGCGGCAGAGTCTTCATCCGTTGCCGCCGCTTTTCCTCGTCAGTTTT
>JBGSKR010000142.1:0-2929 GCA_041741135.1 Mariniblastus sp. | reverse complement strand
TTGTCAAACAGCGCATCGACTGATTGTTGAAGCATCCGTTTTTCATTGCGGATGATCACTTCCGGCGCGTTCAAATCGACCAGTTTTCGCAAGCGGTTGTTGCGATTAATGATGCGGCGATACAGATCATTGAGATCAGAGGTCGCAAAGTTGCCTGAATCCAGCAGAACCAGCGGACGCAAATCGGGCGGAATGACAGGAATCACATCCAGCACCATCCACTCGGGTTTGTTGTCGCTATCGCGGATCGATTCGACAATCTTCAGACGATTGGTCAGGTCTTTACGCTTTTGTTTCGAACCGGTTTCGGCCAATTCAACGCGCAGTTCGCCCGAGAGCGCGACCAAATCAAGACTGGACAGCAATTCCCGAATCGCATCGGCACCCATGTTGGCTTTGAAGCCGTCGCCGAACTCAGCGCGAGCTTCGCGGTATTCTTCCTCGGTCAGTAACTGTTGTTTTTCCAGCGTCGTCTCACCCGCATCAGTGACGACGTAGTCTTGGAAGTAAATGACTTTTTCAAGACTGCTGGTTTTCATGTTCAGCAAATTACCCAACCGCGACGGCATGGCTTTGAAGAACCAAATATGAACGACCGAAGCCGCCAATTCGATGTGCCCCATCCGTTTGCGGCGAACACGCGAGTGAGTCACTTTCACGCCACAGCGATCGCAGATCATGCCTTTGTACTTCATGCCGCGATATTTACCGCAAGCGCATTCCCAGTCCTTTTCCGGGCCGAAAATCCGCTCACAGAAGAGGCCGTCTTTCTCCGGACGATAGGTGCGGTAGTTGATCGTTTCCGGTTTTTTGACTTCACCCATCGACCAGCTACGAATGTCGTGCGGGCGGGCAAGTGAAATTTTGACGGAAGAATAATCGTTAACGCGATCGTAAGTCGTGTCGGCTGTGGACATGATAAATTGGCTTTCTTTCGTTAGACTCGTTACTCTGACTTTATTTTTGTTTTGATGTTGTTTGATTGGTCGGCGAATAAAATGACTCTTAAAATCGTCGCAGCGACAACTCATCCAACCTTCTGTTCGTCCTTGCCGATTCTCATTCTTGTCCTATTCGATTTTAAGGCTCTTGACACCTTTGTTTCTCCTGACACCTTTGTTTCTGCCTTCGCGTCATTTTTCCTTTGGCGAGCCTGTTTTCGGTTTTTCGGTATAACCACCAGTTCCGGGAATGCGATCCCCCCAAAAAATTCTTCGAGCCAGCAGTTCTCCCGTTTCCCGGTCAATCACCGTTAGATACTCGCCGAATTCTTCTTGCCCGCGAACGAGAACCGCCGCTTGCGCCTTTTCGTTCGGGACTTGGTTCTCGTAGGAAAACCGGATATCTACTTCGTTGTGATAGGCAGAGTGGCCACGGAAGTCTAAACCGGTTATGTCGTCAGTTTTCCAAAGTGTTTTTCCATTGCTAAGGTCATAAGCTCCAATCTTGCACCCTTGATCTGCGGTTGAGTAATGAACGAAATAAAGTACATTTTCTACTGTCCGGAAGCCCGAATGCTTGACGACCGGACGTTCCAGCAAAACTTCTCCGAATTCATTGGTAAAACTAAGCGACATTTTGGAAAATGAGTTCGGTTGTTTCTTGTAGGCCAGATTTAGCTGGGCCGTTGATTCGAAACGTTCAATTGAATCAAAAATGTTAAGTAGAGGTACGTCTTCTTCGGGGTTATAGATTTGTTTGTCCAGATAGGTTTTCCACGCCAGCTTTCGTTGTTCCAAGTTTGGTTGAGATTGAACTTCTTGACAAAATGTCGGCGTTAAACTCAAAGAACAAACGAGGCATATCAACGAAGATTTTATTAAAATAGACTTAAGCAGCATTTTAGTTCCTCTGGAATCAGGACGCATTTTTTTAGGGTTGCAAATCGCTAGTTTTCATTCCACTTAATTGGCTGCTTGAGAGCGTTGTTGAAACGAAAGGGCGTGCCGTCAGGGAGTCTTACGACATCATTTTCGTTAAAAACCAGTTCCACGTTTTGAGCCGTTGCAGGTTGATTTAACGTAGTGAGTTCGGTTGCCTCAGTACTTGTCTTGCTTTCTGCTGACATTTCATAGTTGAGGTTTTGCGTTCTTTCAAGAGAGCCGGAATATTTCCAATCGACAGTTGCCCTTTTGAAAAACAAGTACCGAAGTTGGGCATTTGGAATAGACTCAACTGCCGCATCGGTGGTTGCTACCGCGACGAAGGTCTTGAAATTCCATTCCCAAGTCCCCTCCAAAAGCGGCCCATTACGATTGGGGCTTGGATGATCCGTCGGAAATTCTGGCGTTGGAAAATCCGCCATCACGATTTTCGATTCTTTGGCAGCTGTTTGGTTCTCAATAAATTCTTCTCCGGTAAGCAGCCCATCTGAAGCCGAGAAATCTCCTGCGAGATGGGAATAAAAAAGACTTTGGGATGCATCCACAGCGTCCTGGTAAACATGGCCTTGGGTTACATGCTTGAGGTTTGCTTGCCCGCCGGTAAGGTAATTGGCCGTAAACGTTTTCGACTCCAATGTCTGCATAAATCCGACAACCATTTGATGGAGGCCACGCTGTTGTTGGTCACCTCTTGTGGGGCCCGTCATACCGGTAATCGTTTGCTCAACTCGAATCCCTGGGTCATTGGCGTCCAAAGACGATGAAGCCAAAACCAAATTCTGGCCATTGACATTTGAAGCCGCTAGACCCGGCTTTCCGCCTGCTGTGATGGACGAGTCACCCAGCTCAATTTTGACCACATTGACGTCAAACGCCCAAACGTAGTCGGCGGTTGCTTGATAACGGGCTTTGGCAATCTTTGCGCCAACATCCCAGAACAATTGAATTCGATCAATTTCGTCGGCGGGGTTCGCGTCTTCTACCGCAATTTTTCCAAATCCGGGAGCAACCCATTTAGTGTCTTCACCCTTCGCGTTTATCTGTGA
>JBGSKR010000141.1:0-1700 GCA_041741135.1 Mariniblastus sp. | reverse complement strand
AATTTTTCTGGTTAAAAGTATTACCGTTCAACGAATGGTCGTGGAAGTCACCAGACTTCTCGCAAAGTAGGGAATGCTGGCGAGTTCCACTACACTATTCGCGTTCATTGAACGGCATTGTGGTTAAAAGACGCCGCTTGGCGGCAAGCGGCACAGCTGCTCTATATCCTCTCGCAAATGGATCGTTGAGTTGCGCCTGAATGGATCTCAGGTTGGTGTTTGGAATAGAGGAGCTGAACGGCGCAAGCGCAGCAGAATCCAGATGCCGAGAGGAATGCCGAGAAGGATGCCGGGACTCAGCAACGGGATGCATGCCAGCATCGCCGCATAGCGAAGTAGCTTGCGGTTGCCGTGTACGAAACCAATGGAAGTAAGACAGGCGATCAGTCCGTTGCTGAAAGCCACCAAGCTGTGAAGCAGTAGAAACGAGTTGATGTCGTTGAATGCGTCACTGACGACCGCCAAAATCAGTAGCGACATCCCGCATCCTAACCCAGCTAATATGGCGAGAGCGATGGCAAGTCCGCTGGGAAAATCGCTTGAATTGGGACGCGGCGCTCCGTCGGCGTTCGGTTCGGGTTCCATTGCCGAGACGATCTTTGTACTTGTACCGGTACTCGCTCCGACCCCTGCGAATCGATTCATCGTCGCGGGCGATTTCGGTGACTCATTAGTCAAGCCATTCGTCGTGGCCGCTGCGTCGGGCCGCAGCCCGCATCCACACGCCGCACAAAACCGGTCGTTGTTTGCGACTTGGTGCTGGCAGCTTGGGCAAGCAGTCACCGCCAACTGGCTCCCACAGTGATTGCAAAACTTGCTACCGGCGATGATCGTGCTTCCACAGCCAGGGCAGACTGCCGAGTTCTTCTGGGTCGAACCTGACTGGTCCGATGGTTTCGGCTGCTTCAATGTGCTCGTGGGAAAATGCCAATCGAGTGCCGTGAGAAGATAATCGGTGAATGATTCGGGCATCATTGCTCGCCAGTCGATCCTCATGCCTTGGTCGGCTGCCGACGCCGACATGACCAGCAAACCGCGTGATTGGCGAACGACCGAGAGGCGTCGAGTCAACAAGCCGAGATCCGTGCGAAGCGTTCTCGCGATGGTCATTTCACCAACAACGGCATCGGAAAAAGTCTCAGCGACGTTTTGCATTGGAAAGAAACGTCCATCTTGAAAAGTCACGAACTGGCGATCAAGCAATCGTTTCAAGATCGCCGGGATAACTTGCTCAACCGGCTCCAACAACGAAAACTCCATCGCGAGCCCCAGACGAACAAACGGGTGGGCAAATTCTGGCGAGGCGACTGCCTTCTGTGTTACCGCACAAAGATCCGAGAACGACGCCGGTTGTCCGCGCGCCGCCTCGGTTGTCACCAAAGATAGCAATACTGCTTCAGCCGCCGTTCCAGAGAACTGAAATCGATTTGGCGAGGTGTCGGTCGCACGGTTTTGGAAAGCCGATGGCGATTGCAACGTGGCGCACATCTGGTTCCAGTCGAATGGAAACGCAATTCGGAACATTTCGCTCTCGAGCGCTGAGAACTCGGTAGCAAACCCGGACGTTCTTGCAAAAATACTGGCCGTTGGTTTTTCAGATGTGATCAACTCGAGCATTTCATCGGGCCTGCACAACGGGATGAGTTGAGCGAGAAACGCGGAATTGATTCGGAATCCGTCTTGGTCTCGAATGATCACGT
>JBGSKR010000140.1:0-4209 GCA_041741135.1 Mariniblastus sp. | reverse complement strand
CACCCCCCCAGACGCTCCAGCATCCACTTGCCTCACTGGATACACTGGGGACGCTAACTGAAGAGATTCGTCGCCACCTCGAATTTACACTTGGGCATTATGCTCGGAATGCGGAACCGGAATATCTATACCACGCGCTGGCCACAGCGATGCGCGACCGATTGATGCCGATGTGGCGCGGAACACAGCAGCGGATGCTCGAATCGGACTGCAAGAAGACTTATTATCTGTCGCTCGAATTTCTGATCGGTCGCTCGCTCGGCAATGCGATTCAGAATCTGGAAATGGAAAGCGAAGCCCGCGAGGCGTTGCAGGCTTATGGAGCCATACTGGAAAAAACAGAAGAGCGAGAACACGACGCGGGGTTGGGCAACGGTGGTCTAGGCCGTTTGGCTGCTTGCTTCCTCGATAGTTGTGCGAACCTCGAACTGCCGGTCATCGGATACGGGATTCGATACGAATACGGAATGTTTAACCAGAAAATCTGCGATGGGCGTCAAGTCGAACAGCCCGACCATTGGCTGGTTGATGGAAATCCATGGGAGATCGAGCGGATGGAAGACGCTAAACGGATTCCGTTTTATGGTCGTGTTGAACGTTTTCGTGACCCTAAAGGCATTGAGCGTTGTCGCTTGGTCGATACTGCCGATGTGCTCGCGGTTCCTTTCGACATGCCGATTCCCGGATTCCGCAATCAAACCGTAAATACTTTGCGACTTTGGAAATCCACCGCGACGGATGAGTTTAATTTGCAGGAGTTCAACGCCGGAAGTTATTCCGAAGCCGTTTCCAGCAAGAACAATGCGGAACAGATCACGATGGTGTTGTACCCCAACGACTCCAGCGAGAACGGCAAAGAGTTGCGGTTGAAGCAGCAGTATTTTCTCGTCTCCGCCAGCCTGCAAGACGTGCTGAAAAAATGGGTCACCAAGCACGGTAAGAACTTCAAAGATTTTGGCACCAAGAATTGTTTCCAGCTTAATGACACGCATCCGGCTTGTGCTGTTCCCGAACTGATGCGGTTGCTGATGGACGAACATGGACTGGGTTGGGACGAAGCTTGGCCGATTGTCACCAGTTGCATGGCCTACACCAATCACACCTTGCTACCCGAAGCTCTCGAACGCTGGTCGGTGCGACTGTTCAATAAACTGGTGCCGCGCCTGCTGGAAATCATTTACGAAATTAACAGTCGCTTCTTGGTCGAGGTAGAAAAGAAATGGCCCGGCGATGTGGACAAGCGTCGGATGATGTCGCTGATCGAAGAAGGCGAAAATCCGCACGTGCGAATGGCTTATCTGGCGATCGTTGGAAGTTTTTCCGTCAATGGAGTCGCCCGCTTGCACACGGAACTATTGAAAGACGGCTTGTTTTCAGACTTTTACGCGATGACGCCGAAGAAGTTCAACAACAAAACCAACGGCGTCACCCAACGTCGCTGGCTGGCTCATTGCAACCCGAAATTGGGAGCGTTGATCACCGAGGTGATCGGCGGTGAATGGGAAAATGATCTCAGTCAAATTGCAATGCTGAAACCTTTCAGCGACGACAACGAATTTCGCAAGCGATGGGGGCAGGTCAAATTGGAAAACAAGATGCGATTGGCTCAGTATATCTATCGCAACTCTGGCGTTTCCTTCGATGTAAATTCAATCTTTGATGTGCAAGTCAAACGCATCCACGAGTACAAACGGCAATTGCTGAATGTGCTGCATGTGGTTCATTTGTATGATCGCATCCGTCGTGGCGACGCCGAAAACATGACACCGCGCAGCGTCTTAATCGGTGGCAAAGCGGCTCCTGGGTACCACGTAGCGAAACTGATTATTAAATTGGTCAACGACGTTGCCGGAAAGATCAACTCGGATCCGCAAGCAAGTCAACTTCTAAAGGTTGTGTTCTTTCCAAACTATCGCGTGTCAGCGATGGAGATTATTTGTCCTGGTACCGAACTGTCGGAACAAATTTCGACAGCAGGCAAAGAAGCCTCTGGAACCGGCAACATGAAGTTCATGATGAATGGTGCCCTGACGATCGGGACGCTCGACGGAGCTAATATCGAAATCCGCGAACAAGCTGGCGAAGAAAATTTCTTTTTGTTCGGTCTCGATGAATCAGGCGTCGTCGAAACGAAACAGAATTACCATCCGAACAAGATTATTGCGGCGGATGAGGATTTGAATCGCGTGATGCAGTTGCTGGAAAGCGGGCACTTCAATCAGAATGAACCGGGTGTGTTCGAGTTGCTCACCGCTGGTTTGCGAAATCCTTTTGATCAATGGCTGACAGTTGCGGATTTCCGCAGTTATGTGGACGCACAAAACCGCGTCGATGAAGCTTATAAAGATCAGAGTCATTGGAATCAGATGAGTATTATCAACACCGCGACCAGCGGGAAGTTTTCCAGCGATCGCACGATTGGTGAATACGCGAAAGAGATTTGGAATATCTCTTCGCTACCGGGTTAGTGATCGTCTCATAACTCGATTAAAAATCGTAGCGGAACGGCGCAAACCGTCCGGTCTCCTCGGTTTATGTAAAACTGGAGTGCCTGCGCCCTGCCGCTAACTTGACCTTTTAAAAATTTATAACACGTTCTCAGAACAGCATGACTGACGAACCGAACTCTGCTCGCTGGCTGCGAATGTTGATCGGGGTCATCGTGGTTATGTTGGCAACGACTTGGGCCTACTTAAATCTTGACCAAGGTTGGTTTCCGCACGACGAAGGTCAACTGGGGCAAGCCGCCGAGCGAGTGCTCGCAGGCGAGGTTCCCCATCGTGATTTTGACGACATGTACACGGGCGGATTGAGCTTTCTCAATGCACTCAGTTTTTATTGGTGGGGCGTCAACAGTTTGTCGATGCGGTGGATGCTGCTGCTTTTTTTCGTTCCGTTTGTGATGGGCATCTACTGGCTGGCTCTTCATTTTGCATCGCCAGTCGCGGCCGGACTAGTGACATTGCTCGCGGCGGCATGGTCGATTCCGATGTACAGTGCCTCGATGCCGTCGTGGTACAACCTGTTTTTCGCGACGTGGTGTTTGTGCGCGATGCTGCGGTTTATTCAAACCGGAGCAAGAGCCTACCTGCTGCTGGCGGGATTGATGATCGGATTATCGATCGCGTTTAAGATTAGCGGCTTGTTTGTGTTGGCTGCGATTCTTTTGTTTCTGCTGTACCGAAATCAGTTTCGGCGAGACGGCGGAAATTGTGAATTTGAATCGGCGAACGGTTCAATCGGATCGACTCGCTCGTCTCGCTCAAAGACCGACGTGGCGTTTTCGGTTCTCATTTCCGTTGCCTTGGTCTTGGCGAGCGGATTAAGTCTGACGTTTGTCAATCAGCATGACCCCATCATGCAGGGCGTGCATTTGGCGATCCCTTTTGCCAGTTTGTGTCTATTTGTGTTGGCCAACGAGTGGAGATTGTCGGAAGTGATCGCGAGGCTTCCGAGTAAAGGCGACGAGAAGCAAGGTGAAGCGTTGGGTTCATACGAAACCAATTCCTTCCAACAATCCCCCAGTAAACATGCATCCAACGAAGTGATTTCGTCGCAACTTCAATCGGGAGCAATTGCAAGATTACGGGCGCTGCTCGCGGATCTGATTCCGCTGTCGATTGGAGTAGTCATTCCACTCGCGGTGCTGGTGGGGCTTTATATCCGTGAAGGTGCTCTCGCTGCTTTGATTGATGGTGCGTTGGTAATGCCGAAGCAGCGAATGGAGTTTGCCAAGGCGGCCTTTCCACAATGGAAGAATCTCGTATTCGCGTTGCCAATTTTGCCGTTGCTGTTTCCATCGTTCGCTGGTCGCATGTTCCAAAGTCAGCGCGAGCAACCGGTGCTGGTCGCGGCGCTCGTTGCGGGTTTTGTGCTGCTGAACTTGCAACACACTTCCTTTGGATTTACGCTCGGCTTTCAAAGCGTTCGAAATTTTTCGCCGCTGTTGGTGATCGGTAATCTGGTTTTGCTACTGAGATTTTCCAAACACTTATCCAATCAACAGCGGCAGCAATTTTTCTTGGTGACGGCCGTGGCGTTTTTTGTAAGCCTGATTCAATTTCCGTTTGCGGTACCGATTTATTGGTTTTATGCCGCTCCATTGTTCCTATTGGCAGCATTGGCGACGGCCAAGTTTCAGGCATGGGTTCCGAAAAAATCGTTGCTGGCGATGGTTGTGTTTTTGATTCTGATTGCCGTCACTCGCTA
>JBGSKR010000139.1:0-2270 GCA_041741135.1 Mariniblastus sp. | reverse complement strand
TAAAAAGCAACAAGCCCCGGCGAGGGGCGACAGCATCTTTGTCGGTGTTGTATCGCCCCTCGCCGGGGCTTGCGGCGCTAATGGGGACTGGTTCCCATGGCTCACGCCATGGGCTAATCGCTATCGCCCCTCGCCGGGGCTTTGATCGGGAAACAATGAAAAAATCTTGGTTACCAACGAGAGTAGGCGACCCGAGCTATCGGTTGCAATCCCTGCGAGATAGAAGATAAAAACGCAGAAGAATTTTCTGGCAAATCGGAATCGCAATAAACACAAGTCAACCTCGAATTTTTAACAGCCCAGGCACGTTCCCATGAAAATTATCTTGTTCGGCACTGGCCCGTTTGCGGTGCCTTCCTTTCAATCGCTCATCGAATCGTCACATGAAGTTTTGGCGTTGGTCACGCGTCCGATTACTGATGCGGGCAATCGTCGCAAAACGGCGGAAAATCCGACTCGCGATTTGGCGGAAGCACACGGATTGGTCGTTTTCGATCCGCCCAGTTGCAACGATGAACCGTTTGTCGAAAAGCTCAGCGCCTTCGCCGCCGATTTGTTTGTCGTCTGTGATTACGGCCAGATCTTGTCGCGCGAGTGTCTCGCTGCCGCACGACTCGGTGGGATCAATCTGCATGGCTCCCTACTGCCGAAGTACCGTGGTGCCTCGCCGATCAATTGGGCGATCTATCATGGCGACACTCAGTTGGGTGTAACCATTATCCACATGACCGCACGGCTCGATGGCGGGCCGTGCTTGGCCGTGGCCTCAATGCACGTGACCATTGAACAGTCGGCTGCCGATGTGGAGCCGTTATTGGCAGAACTGGGAATCGCACCCGTGCATCGCGCGATCGAGATACTCGAGCAATGGGATGGCGAAAGTCTGATTGGTGAAATACAGGATCAAAAAAGAGCCACGAAAGCACCACGACTTACCAAAACCGATGGGCAAATTGATTGGTCACGTTCCGCCCGCGAGATCGTCAATCAAATCCGCGCTTTTCAACCTTGGCCGGGAACTTACACGCATTGGCAAGCTGAACACCTCAAGCAGCCGCTTCGATTGATTGTCCATTCCGCGACCGCGATTGAAACGTCTGAATCTGGGTTGCCAAACTTGAGACCTGGTCAAGTCGCGATTTGCGACAAAGATCGATTGTTGATCCAAACGGGCGACGGCTATTTATCGATCAAACTCTTGCAGCCTGCCGGTAAACGCGTCATGCCGATCGAGGAGTTTCTCCGTGGCCATCGGCCATCGATTGACGACCGCTTCGATTGACGCAGACGACCTCGCCAGTCTTACCCGAATCGTGGTACAATGTGGGTAACCGTTCACGGTGATTTTGGAAAATGTCGTCGATCGACGTGGTTAGTAGCCGAAGTCGTGAGACTTCGGTTTTGTCTTTCTGGTGAATTTCCGAACTCTCACGAGTCCGGCTACCATCCCTGAACGGCTACCACTGTTGGGCGTTCTCCAATTTCGTCCATGTTGGAATGCAAGCGTTCCCCATCGTTCCGTTTTTTTGCCGTCTGAAATTTTGATGTCT
Organism: Mariniblastus sp.; assembly: GCA_041741135.1. GTDB lineage: Bacteria > Planctomycetota > Planctomycetia > Pirellulales > Pirellulaceae > Mariniblastus. Next base: position 720 of record JBGSKR010000139.1, on the reverse strand, counting down.
GATTCTCAAGAAACCCACAAGCTGTATATCGAAACGGTTGGCTGTCAGATGAATATGCTGGACAGCGAAATGGTCGTCGCCAGTCTTCGGCGCGAGGGCTATGAACTGACGAACAGCGTTACCGAAGCCGATACGTTGCTGTTCAATACCTGCTCCGTGCGTGAACAAGCCGAAAATAAAACTTACAGCGCCCTTGGCCGTCTGCGCAACGAGAAGAAAAACAACCCGCACAAAATCATTGGCGTGATGGGTTGCATGGCTCAAAAAGACCAGCAGATTATTTTTCAGCGAGCACCTTATGTGGATATCATCGCCGGTCCAGGGCAACTGAAAGAAATCCCGGCGTTGATTGCTAAGGCTCGCGCCGAGGGTGGTCAGCATTCAGCGCTCAGCCTTGGTCGCACCGAAGGCCCCGTGAAAGAAATCAAACGCAGCCACGAAACGTTTGATCCGCTTCGCGATCCGACCATGCGGCCTACGCCATTTCAAGCTTTCCTGCGAATCCAAATTGGCTGTGATAAATTTTGCACCTACTGCATCGTGCCGATGACTCGCGGCCCAGAACAAGGACGCGATCCCGCGCAGATCATCGACGAAGCAAAACTTCTCGCCGACCAAGGCACGAAGGAAATCACGCTGCTTGGTCAAACCGTCAACAGTTACAAACACGTTTCTGCCGATGGAGCGACGACCACCCGATTGGCGGATTTACTGTATCAA
>JBGSKR010000138.1:0-5931 GCA_041741135.1 Mariniblastus sp. | reverse complement strand
GATTTACCGCTCACCGGCGGTAGCCGGACTCGTGAGAGTTCGGAGATTTACCGCTCACCGGCGGTAGCCGGACTCGTGAGAGTTCGGAGATTTACCGCTCACCGGCGGTAGCCGGACTCGTGAGAGTTCGGAGATTTACCGAAAAGATAAAACCGAAGTCTCACGACTTCGGCTACGAAACACGCCGGATAAAACCGAAGTCTCACGACTTCGGCTACGAAACACGCCGGATAAAACCGAAGTCTCACGACTTCGGCTACGAACCACGCCGGTACACTACGTTTTCGATGTCACCGTTAACGGTTACTCGATATAACACCATTAAACCTCTAAAGCGACATTAAAATTATTTTATGGCCAAGAAAACAGAACCCTCCAAAGTCGAAATTGCGAAACTCAACAGCCATTTTCTGCGCGGCACAATCGATGAAACGCTCAAAGACCCCTCGATTGAATGCTTTGGCGAAGATGACCTGCAACTCCTGAAGTTTCACGGCTCGTATCAACAAGACGACCGCGACCTGCGTGCGCCGCGCCGCGCCGAGGGATTGGACAAAGCCTATTCGTTTATGCTACGGATCGCCCTGCCCGCCGGCGAGATCAGCAACGCCCAGTATTTCGCGCTTGACCGAATGGCAGACGAATTTGCCAACGGAACAATTCGCATTACGACCCGTCAAGCGATTCAGTATCACGGCGTATTGAAAGGCGATTTGCGAGAGACGATTCGGCAAATCAATCTGGCGCTGATGACCACCATTTCTGCTTGCGGCGATGTGAACCGCAACGTGACGGCTTCCGCGCCGCCCTCCGATGATCCGATCCACGTACAGATTCGCAAAACGGCTCACGCCATCGCGGCTGATTTGCGTCCGGCTTCGAAAGCCTATTACGAAATTTGGGTCGAAGGTCAATCGATCATCAACACTCAAGAAGACGAACCGTTTTATGGCGAGACTTATTTGCCGCGCAAGTACAAGGTCGGCGTGACCGTGCAGGGCGATAATCAGATCGACGTTTATTCCTACGATGCAGGCTTGATTGGAATCGTGGAAGACGGAAAGCTCATTGGCTACAACGTGCTCGCCGGTGGCGGGATGGGAATGAGCCATGGTCGCGAAAACACCTTTGCTCAACTGGCGAACAACATCGGCTTCGTCGCTGTCGAGGATGGCGTGGCGGCGGTTCGAGTCGTTGCTTCGATCTATCGCGACTTCGGCAACCGAAATGATCGCAAACAAGCTCGCCTGAAATATCTGATTGATACGATGGGCCTCGACAAATTTTGCGAAATCTTCAACGAGCGCGCGACCTTCTCGGTTCAGCCGTCCAAAGAAATTCCCGCCGTCGAAATCGAAGATTGGCTTGGCCCTCACAAGCAAAGCGCCGACCGCTGGTTCTATGGAGTGAATGTCGAAAGCGGTCGCATCAAAGACGACGATTCGATGAAAATGAAAACGGCATTTTTGAAAATTGCCAAACAGCTCAACTGCTCGATGACTCTCACGGCACAGCAGTCGATCCTGTTCAACGGACTCACCGAAAGCCAAATTCCGGAACTGGAATCGATCTTGAAAGAGCACAACGTTCCGCTGCTGAGTGAAATTTCGAACGCCCGACGTTATTCGATGGCTTGCCCCGCAATGCCGACTTGCGGCCTCGCGGTGGCTGAATCAGAGCGCGTCATTTCTGGTGTGCTCTCGGAAATCGAACAGAAGCTGACGGAACTGAAATTGAACGACGCGAAATTGACGATCCGCATGACGGGTTGCCCCAACGGTTGTGCGCGTCCTTATACTGCTGATATCGCTTTTGTCGGTCGCCGGCCTGGCGTGTATCACTTGTTTGTCGGCGGACGGTTGGCGGGTGATCGGATGGCCGATTTGTATGCTGCGGATGTGAACCTTGAAGAAGCCGTTGAAACGCTCGCACCGCTGCTCACGCAGTATGCGGAAAAACGTCAAAGCGACGAAGGGCTGGGAGATTTTTATCAGCGATTGATGGGAACAACGGAACCGCGTCAGCGATTGACTGGTAAAGAAACGCCGACCTTCGATGACTTGCAACCGAAACTGGTGCAATTAAGCGCTGCTCCAAATGCGTAACGGATTGTGAAAACGTAACCGTTCACGGATTGTAGCCGGACTCGTGAGAGTTCGGAAATTCTACAAACGGACAAACCGAAGTCTCACGACTTCGGCTACGAACCCTGTCGATAAACGACATTTTTCAAAATCACCGTGAACAGTTACGTGAAAACTAACTCTGAACCTTGAAAACCTCGGCCGCATGAGCGACATCTACCCTTGTTCCGTTGTGCTGGCCGCTCATGGTTCGCTGGAAAGTGACAATGCGAATGAGCCGTTGTTCGAGTTGGCCGAGGCAATGGCGGAATCAAAATTGTTCGCGTGTGTCACACCAGCGTTTCTTAACGGACGCCCGGCACTGACCGAGGTTTATGGTGAACTTCCACCGGGCGATGTGGTGGTGATTCCGGTGATGACGTCCGAAGGTTATTACTCGAAAACCATTTTGCCCGGCAAGATTGCTGAAAACAGGGCGATTGCTGAAAACAGGGCGATTGCTGAGACTAAAACGATTGCTCAGTATCGGACTTTTTGGACTCCCGCACTTGGCGTGCATCCGGACATCGCAGACGCGGTTGCTGATCGTACGATGATTCTGACGTCGCTGATGGAACTAAGGCCGACGGATACCACGATCGTAGTCGTCGGTCATGGAACGTCGCGTCATCCGCGTAGTGGCGACTCAACGCGGCAGTTAGCCGCGAACTTAAGCGAGTTGATTCCGGAATGGAAAATTTTGACGGGCTTCATTGATCAAGAACCTTCGCTTACTGAAATCATTGAGCAGATCGAAACGCCGAACCGATTGGTGTTGCCATTCCTGATCAGTCGTGGCCCTCATGCGGTCGTCGATGTTCCCACAGCCTTTGGCTTGCCCAGCGGATCGGATGTGGAATTTCCGCTCGTCAATCTGGTTGGTGCGGGAATCACGATTTGTGATTTGCCGATCGGGATGTATCCTGAGATGGCCGGATTGTGTATCGAACTTGCGACGGATGCGTTGCTGGAGCGAAAGCCGGTCGTTTGGGAAGAGATGTTGAAGTCAAAAACCTTGAATCTTGAATCTTGAATTCTTACGAATGAATGTTGGAACGGTTTATCTTGTTGGTGCTGGCCCCGGCGATCCGGAGTTAATGACGCTGCGCGCGATGCGCTTGTTGCAAATCGCCGATACCGTGATTCATGATCGCTTGATCCCGCATGAAGTCCTGACTTGGTCGCGTCCGGAAGCCGAGCTGATTGATGTTGGCAAGTATCCCGATCACCATCGCATCAGCCAGTCCGAAATCAATGAGCTTTTAGTGCGGCATGCCCTGCGTGGCGAAACCGTGATTCGACTTAAAGGCGGCGACCCATTTGTATTTGGACGTGGACAAGAAGAACGCGCCGCTTGCGAGGCGGCGGGGATTCGCTGCGAGATTGTGCCGGGTATCAGCAGTTGTATCGCGGCGGCTTCTGCCGTCGGCATTCCTGTCACGACGCGAGGTATCGCTCGCAGTTTCGCGGTCGTGACCGGGCAGACCGATCCCAATCTCGACAACGACATTGATTTCGCCGCGCTGGCTGGAATTGATACGGTCGTCGTGTTGATGGGGCGCAAGAATCTTGCTGCCTTGACGAACTCTTTGATCGAAGCTGGTCGCGATCCGGAAACTCCGGTGGTTTCGATCGAGAATGCGACGCTTCCCAATCAACGCGTCGTCGCAGGCAGTTTGCTGAGTATCAGCGATGTCGTGAGAACAGCCGGCTTGCACAGCCCGATGGTGACCGTGATTGGAGCGGTCGCCGAACTGATCGATCGTGATTTGATCGAACTGCCGGAATCAGCGACGACTGCCATGCGAGCTTTTGTGCTGGGCGAAGTCAACGAAGCCTGAATTCGCTCGCTTCGTATTCACGGCTTCGAATAAATCACGTCGCTCTTTCACTCGACCAATCGAATACCAACCGATACCATGATGGGTTGAGTGCTCGTTCGCACGTTCGCACGTTCGTCCCGCTTTCTTCTTGCAGGATTCATCATGTCGCAGGCCATTAGTTTCTCCGCTCAAGTTAATCGTTATTTTGATACGGCTGCCCAGCACACCAAACACGACGCTCACTTGCTGGAACAAATCCGCGAGTGCAATTTTGTTTGTCGGTTTGCGTTTCCGATCGAAAAAGACGATGGTTCGATTGAGGTCATTCATGCTTGGCGAGCCGAGCACAGCCACCACAAAATGCCGACCAAGGGCGGTATTCGTTTTTCGATGGATGTCAACGAAGACGAAGTCATCGCGCTGGCGAGTTTGATGACTTACAAATGTGCGATCGTCAATGTTCCGTTTGGTGGCGCTAAAGGCGGTGTGAAGATTGATCGCAAGAAATACTCTGCTGGAGAGCTCGAGCGGATTACACGACGCTACACGTTCGAGTTGCATCGAAAAAACTTCATCGGTCCCGGCGTTGATGTGCCCGCTCCGGATTTTGGAACCGGCGCAAAAGAAATGTCGTGGATCGCTGACACTTATCAATCACTCAACAACGAACTCAATGCGATGGCCTGCGTCACCGGTAAACCGGTCGAACTTGGTGGAATTCGCGGACGAACCGAAGCGACAGGCTTGGGCGTGTTTTATGGAATCCGCGAAGCTTGTTCGCTGGCCGAAGACATGACACCACTCGGCTTGACGACCGGCATCGAAGGGAAATCGGTGGTGATCCAAGGCTTCGGCAACGTCGGCTACCACGCCGCAAAATTTTTCCAAGAAGCAGGCGCCAAGATCATTGCGATTGCTGAGTGGGACGTCACCATTACGAATCCTGCGGGCTTGGACATCGTGGCCGCCGACCAGCATCGCCGGGAAACAGGATCGATTCTTGGCACTCCCGCTTCGAAGCAATTGCCTGCCGGAGAATCCGCGCTCGAACTGGAATGTGACATTTTGATTCCGGCGGCGCTCGAGAATGTAATCACCAAAGACAACGCGCCAAAAGTTCGCGCGAAGATTGTTGGTGAAGCTGCCAACGGACCCACGACCGCCGCCGCCAACGACATCTTGAATTCAAGGGGTGTGTTGGTGATTCCCGATGCCTTTCTTAATGCGGGCGGTGTGACCGTGTCCTATTTTGAATGGCTGAAGAATCTTTCGCATGTGCGATTCGGACGCTTGGAAAAACGCTTCGAAGAATACGCGTTCCGGCGATTGTTGTCAGCCGTCGAAGGAGCGACCGAAAAGAAGTTTGGCGAGGAAATGCTGAAGGTGCTGGCTCAGGGCGCGGACGAACACGACCTCGTTCGTTCGGGACTGGAAGAAACGATGGCAAGCGCCTATCAGGAAATACGGGATACCAATCTGCGGCTGAAAGGAAAGACTGATCTTCGCACGGCCGCCTTTGTGGGGGCACTCGACAAGATCGCCTTGTGTTATGGAGAAATGGGGATATTTCCGTGATTTTCAGGCTAAAACACTGAGCTTTGGCTGATTGACCTCCGTCCCAAACCGTTGAGTCGGAGTTAGCGTACGGGTAACAGAGGAGCAGGACGGGGAAAGAACGGTTAGTACCAGAGAATTGATTGACTTTCAAAAATTTGTGGATAGATTGAATCCCTTGAGAAATGCCGTGGTAGTGCAATCGCGCTGGTTGCCTACCAATTGGCCACTTATGCCAGCGACTCTGTTTCACTTCCATGACAATCTGCGGTTCGGTTTCCGTCCTCCCTTCCCAAACCTCGCAGCTGGCGACCGGCACCGAATTTTCGTTTTCTGACCGGCGTGGTTTTACCTTGGTCGAGTTGTTAGTTGTGCTGGGGATCATCGGTCTGTTGACGGCGTTGTTGCTACCAGCCGTTCAACAAGTTCGC
>JBGSKR010000137.1:0-2122 GCA_041741135.1 Mariniblastus sp. | reverse complement strand
GGATACAAGTTGACGACGACCAGATCGCTCGGCTCGATGTCGTGGTCGCGAATGGCGGCGAGATGTTGCTCATCGCTCCGAATCGCCAAAATCCCGCCAAAAATCTTCGGGTGGAGCGTCTTCAAACGTCCATCCAACATTTCGGGGAAGCCCGTGTACTCAGACACGTCGCGGACCTTGACGCCCGATTGCTCCAGGTGCCGACGGGTGCCACCGGTGCTGAACAATTGCACGCCGGCACGTTGCAGACCCATCGCTAGATCGGTAATGCCCAGCTTGTCGCTGACGCTGAGAATGGCACTTCGGATCGGAACAACGTCTGGCACAGTGGGTATATCTAAAGGGAGGCGTGAAATGGCGGTGTTTTCTTTGCCAGTGTTGTAGACGACTGACGGCAAAGTTCAACACGGCATAGCAGGAATGGAGGGTGGGCGTTACCTGCGTTAGAGTTGGCCGTCGCGGAAGTCGCCAAGCCTTTCGCGAAACCCAACTCGCAGTTCCCAATGATGCAGAAATCCCGCCACCTGAGACCTGAGACTCGGAAATGAACGAGTTCAAAATATTTTCTCAAAAATTTGAAAAAAAAATTGACCGCGTGGTTTTAGGTCCATATATTTCGCTAGTTCGCTCTCCCTCAGGCCAGAATTATGACGTGTTTCCTTACGCGATTTGCCGCATGCCTTCTTGGTGGGTTCCTGTTGATGGGAATTGCTGTACCGACTGAGCCGACTCAAAAAACACCGAACCGCCTTAAGATCGATGCAACACTAGTACCGGCTGGGGGAAATCAGTTTACAGCGTCAGTCGAAGTGGGACAAATGGCAATAGGAGATTCCCAAAACGTTGACTTGGAGTTGTTTAATGCTAGTGACAGCGTCACTGTCGATCTTACTGACGCTGTTGCTTCTTGCGGGTGTGTTAAAGTCGAACCTCGAGTCGAGTTGATAGCTCCAGGCGAATCTGGATCCGTAAGCTTGGTTCTATCTGTGAAATCATCGCAAATGGGAGTCAACTGGGTTCAAAGTCTCTCCTTTGGTGGCGACGGCAAGAGCAGTTCCATTGTCCGCATAACATTGAAATCAAAAGTCCAAGGAGTTTTAAGTGTTGCCGAGGACCAAGTCCTAATGTTTTTCAATGACGACGGCACAAAGGAAACTAAATCTAGCGACGCAGTTTTTCGAGAAGTTGCTATTGAAATGAGTGAACCAGTTAGGCATGAAAACATAAAAATAGCAGGGGGCGATCTTGTTGACTTATTGGATGTCAAATTAAAGAAGATTGACGATGAAAAGTCGTTGCTGGTTATATCGGCAGATAAATTTGCCGTTCCAAAAGATGGGATAGTTGTACCGATTTCGCTTACGGATTCCGTTACCCACAGGCACACGGACTTGATTTGCACTGTTGGACATCGTCAAGCGGTTTCGATACTTCCAGCCATCATTAGGCTGTATCGCAACGACAATGAGGTATTTGGAGAGGCACTTGTCTCCAATAGAGTGCTGCAAAACGTACCGGAGTCAAAGCATCAAGTTGCTCCGGCAATAACAGCTTCTATTGGGGGTGAGGCGATTGAAGTACGGATTGATTCAGTGAATAAATCCATGGCACGTGTCAAAATTTGTTTAAAGGAGGAAGAATTCGACAAGCTTTTAGAAAACCGCGAGTTAAGCAGCCTGAAAATTTCCTGGCATGTCAGCTGGGGCGAACAACGCGCAACGGTTGTAAGCCAACTTTTGTCGATCGTGCCAACTTCTGTCAACAATCGAGGTAAATGATGAAAAACACGAGTTTCAATCCCCTGGTCGCTGTTCTTATCGCAAGTGCATTGTCGCTTGTGTCAAGCGTCGGATCGGCGCAAACCGGTTGCTACGATACGGAAATCGTATGGTGTGTGGAGTTTCACCTGTACGACTATCAATCTTGTACACAAACGGCTTGCGTGAACAACATGTGTCCTGAGGATGCAGACGAACATGGGCCTAGTACTACAGCGCTAACTGGTATTGTAGCGGGTTGAGTTTTTCGTTGAAAATAGCGGTTTAGAATTTCGGTTGCCGCACGGAGGTTTGGGCCATGGATGTCGATGATTTGGAACGACTTGAAGATCGTCTCGATGCGT
>JBGSKR010000136.1:0-12024 GCA_041741135.1 Mariniblastus sp. | reverse complement strand
TGCTCCACTCCCATTGTCGAAGGCTACCGGATGTGGGTCGTGACAAACCGTTGCGAACTCATGTGCTTAGACACCAATGGTTTCCACGACGGAAAGAACGATGGTGATGTTCAGGACGAAGTCGACAACGAATTAAACGATGCCGACATTTTGTGGAGTCTCGACATGATCGAAGAACTGGCCGTTTTTCCGCACAACCTCGCTACCAGTTCTCCGGTCATTCATGGTGATACGGTTTATATCGTGAGTTCCAACGGCGTTGACGAAGCTCACTTGGAAGTCCCCTCGCCGCGTGCTCCCTGCTTTTTGGCGATTAATAAAAACACGGGAAAGATTCTGTGGGAACACAATCAGCCTTTTGACACAATTTTGCACGGGCAATGGAGTTCACCGACGATCGGTGTCGTCAATGGTAAAACCCAAGTCTATTTCCCTGGCGGCGACGGTTGGCTGTATGCTCACGACGCTGAGACGGGTGACGAAATTTGGAAATTTGATTTGAATCCAAAGGACTCTAAATGGGAATTGGGCGGCAAGGGAACTCGCAACAATATTATCTCAACTCCCGTTTTTCACAGCGACAGCATCCTTCTGCAAGTCGGGCAAGACCCTGAGCACGGTGAGGGAGTTGGCCACATGTGGCGCATCGATGCGACCAAGACTGGCGACATCAGTGCCCAAATTGGCGAAATTGGTCAACCAGGAAAACCGAACCCCAATTCAGGAGTGATCTGGCATTTCGGTGGCGAAATGAAGGACGAGAATGGTGATTCGACGCTCAAGTTTCGGCGCACGATTTCGACTGCTTCCGTGATCGACGATTTAGTGTTCATCGCCGACCTTAGTGGTTACGTCCACTGTCTCGATTTCAAAACCGGACAGCGGCATTGGGAGCACGACATGCTCTCGGGCGTCTGGGGATCAACAATGGTCGTTGATGGCAAAGTGTTTTTGGGAAATGAAGACGGCACTCTGTTGGTGTTCAAAGCTTCCAAAGAGTCTGCTGAAATTTTGGCGGAAATTAGCACCAAGAACTACTCTTCCATTTACAGTACGCCCACTTTCTCCGACGGCAAGATGTATCTCGCTGATCGAACCCGCTTGTATGCCGTCGATGTCAGCGGTGGAAAAGCCGCAGCGTCGGACGCACCAAGTGACGAGCAATCGCAGGCGAACCCGTAAACCAAGCTCGCAATTAGCGTAAATAAATCGTAGCTAACGGTCGTTTTCGGACAAAAAAATTACGGACAGAAAGATTTTACTTCTTCCATAACTTGTTCTCCGCGATTCTCCGCACCTCCGCGTTTTTAAAACTTCCCACGGTGAACGGTTAAAAAATTCCGCCCTCCGAGCTTTATCAATTCAGAATTTTATCACTTCAAGATTTTTTTGTCAGTAATTTTTTGTCCCTAGACTTACTGAAATTTTACGTCCTTGGATTGCCAGTTACTCCACAACGATCCCGTCGTAATGGGCTTCTGGTGCGGGGTACTGGGGATGCAAGTCTTCTAAAGTCTTTCGCAACAACTCGCTGACCACCAAAGTGCGATACCATTTCCGATCGGAAGGGATGAGATGCCATGGGGCATGCTTGGTGCTGCATTCCGTCAAAGCGTCTTCGTAGGCGGCCTGGTATTCGTCCCACAATTTCCGTTCGTCGAGATCGCCGAGATTGAATTTCCAGTGTTTGCTCTCATCATCGAGCCGCGCCTGCAAACGCTCTCGTTGCGTTTCTTTGCTGATGTGGAGAAAGCACTTCACAATTGTCGTATCACACGTGTCTAAAAGTTTTTCAAAATCGTTGATCAAGTCATATCTTTTGCGCCAGCGAGATTCAGGAACTAGCGAATGCACACGAACGATTAACACGTCTTCGTAGTGCGATCGGTTAAAGATGCCGATATTGCCTCGTCGAGGAACGACTTGATGGACTCTCCACAGAAAATCGTGATCCAATTCTTCTTCACTGGGTCGTTTAAATGAACTGACTTGGCAACTGGTTGGATTCGTGCCTTTCATTACCGAACGAATGGTGCCGTCTTTACCTGCGGTGTCCATGCCTTGCAAGATCAACAAGACTGATCGCTTGTTCTCCGCATAGAGTCGCTTGGCGAGGTCTGCCATGACTTCGGCATTCTCTTCGATTCGTGATTCTGCTGTTTCTTTTTTGTAATCAGTCTTCGGATTGTCCGTCGGGATTTCCGCCAGAGTAATCTTTTCGCCGGGACGAACGGTGTACGGCTGGGCATCGGAGTAAGGCATAGATGGCACTTTCAATGGTTAAAAAGACACCGTTTAAGGCTTCGACAAATCATGGAGGATATTGGAATACGCACCTACGGCACTGACGAGGATCACTAACACAACAGCCCCGACAAATATCAGTGCGGCTACGAAACCAACGGTTCCCAACAGCTTCAGATTCAGATCGGCTCGATCCTGATAGTCAATGGAGGCTCGATCCATCGACTCGGCTAATTCACCAGCCGTCTCCCCGTTGTCGATGTAGATCAACATGTCCTCGGGAAACGCACGGGTAGATTTGAACGTCGCATAGTATGGTTTGCCTTTTTGCAAGGTCGCGCAAACGGATTCTTCATGCTGCTTGTAAAAGTAGTTCTCAGTCGCTCTCAATGATAGCCGAGCGATTTCAATTGGATTCATTCCCGCATTCTCTGCCACCGACATCGTCCAAGCAAAACGCGACAAAGCGAGTTGATCAATCGTGGTTCCAATGAGTGGAATACGCCGCGAGATTTTTATAGGCAAGGCACCAAACCATCCCTGCGTCGTTCCCATCGCCAGCAAAGTCAATCCACCAACGACCGTTAGCACCATCACGAAATAGGCAATCACATTGCCGATGGTGCTGCCCATCCACAACCAGTCAATCTTTTTTATTTCCAGCGTTTCGTAGATCGAGTCACAAATGGCGATCAACAACCCAACCATCACTACCGCCACAAACAATTCGAACGCGGGCCAAGCCAAAGCCGTTAATAACCGACTACGAAACTGAACCAAATTCGCGTAATGAGTTGCCAATCGACTGAACGATTGCTCAAGTCGCCCGCCACGTTCACCAGCATCGACCACGGAAATTGCCAGATCAGGAAAAAACTGCGTTTCGATCATGGCTTCACTCAGCGACGAACCTCGCGAAACGGAACTGTTGATGCGACTCAAGTTTTGCCGATACTGCGAAGAACCGGTTTCCGATTCCCTTTTAAGAATCGTCCGTAGGTCGATCCCGGCGGTATAACTGGTGGCCAGCCGCTGAAACAGCTTCGCCATCTGTTTTTGACTGATTCGCGACATAAGAGAATGGGAAAAACAGAAGGATTAAATTGACCGTTTCAAGTTATCAGTATAGGCTATACCAGTTGGCGACGTGAAGTACAAACAACGCTACCAAAAGATTCAATAGTTGGACGATCTATGAATTCATTTCACTCCATGCTCGTTTGCCTGACTTGTTTTGCTTTACTGAACTTGGAACCGAAAACCGCGTTCTCTGAAGAGCCTACTTCCGTTTTCAATGACACCGTTATATTGAGGTCCGGCAGTGAGTTGCACGGGAAGGTCGAAGCTGAAATCAAAGACGAAACAGATGGTCGACTCTATGTGATTCTTCGCACTTCTTCTGGCGGATTGCTCAAGCTGGACAAAGCTCGGTTGGTCGAAAAAGTTCGGCTTGCTGACGAACTGGATGCGGAGTTTGAACGTCGTTTGACGATTGCCGCCGATGATCCAAAGTTGCTGTGGGAGGTCTACGAGTGGTGCGACGCACAAGTCATTGGAGCGAGTCGGTTCAAGCCCCAAATGGATTTGGTATTGAACCAAATCATCGAAACTGATCCCACTGACGATCGAGCCCGGTACAAGCTGGACTATGTTCAGATGGACGGCAAATGGGTTTTGCGACCACAAAAATATGCAGCTCATGGCTATATCAAGGACGGGACCAGTTGGGCTCCGAAACTTCAAGAATATATTAGCGAGGCGTCGAATACCTCACGGCAACTTGTTGGTGAAAGAAAATCTGCGTTGTCGCGATGGGTGAAGGAAGCGAGAAAAAATCGTGCTCCGAAAGCCCAGCTTGAGGCAGAGTTGTTCGCCATCTGCGACGAAGTTGGACTGCCAATTATATTGGATTTGGAAGCCAAATCGGAAAAAAACCCTGCGCTGCGGCTAATGTACGTGGAGGCGTTTGGGCGGGTGCCGACATTCCGTGCTAATCAGGCACTTTGCTATTTTGCGATTGAAGACCCCGACGCAGCCGTCCGAGAAAGAGCACTCACGCTGCTGTGCCAACCGCATTTTGATCACGCTGCCTCCGCTCGATTGATGAGCGGATACTTCGGCACAAATGATAGTGCTAGAATTCGCCGTGCCGCTTTTGCCATTGGTGAATTGAATTCCATCGAAGCCGTCTTGCCGTTAGTTGGTGCGTTAGCAACTAAGCATACGATTGCAATTACCGGAAACGAGCCAGGACGCATGCAGACTTCGTTCGGCACAGGCGGTGCGGGATTGACGACCGGCGGCGGGCCCCAATCTCAAGACGTCGTCTTGCAGAACGAACCATCGCGTATCGCGCTGAAAAAAATTACTGGCCAAGACTTTGGGTACGACGAAGCGGCTTGGCAGAAATGGTATCTGGAAAATTACACGCTGTACAACGTTCGGGTGCGGGCGGACGAATAGTAAACAGGTCGTAACCTAGTCCCGATAATACTTTTCTTCTGTGGGCAACTGATCCATCCTGATTTCACCTAAAGTATTAGCTTGCCAGATCGTTCCGGAATTGACGTCAAGTGCAGAGAGCCATTGATCCCCATAGCAAAACGTGTCAATGACTTTGACATGTCCCAGATCGAGGACCTCACCATCGATTGGAGGTGTGTGTCCGATGATCGCAGTTTTTCCACTGAAATGCATTCCCGGTGGATACTCGTCTAAATGCCGCCAGAAAATAGTCTCGTCAACCTGCTGCGAGAGGGGAACGTCTTCATCGTAATTTGCGTGCACAAAGAAATGTGTGTCCGTTTCGTAGTATCGCAAGCAATGGCTAAGGAAGGTTAAGTGATGTTGAGGGATTTTTTGCAAGTTCCCTCCGTAGCTGGCCAAAGTCGAACTGCCTCCATGCTGATACCAGAACTCGAAATCTTTCTTATCGCCCTGCAATGCTTTGTACATCATGATTTCGTGATTGCCGATTAGTGGCACAAGCCGACAGTGGGAAACCAGTTCGATCAGCATCTCGATCGTACGAGCGGACTCCATTCCTCGATCCACGTAGTCGCCCATCCCAATAATGGTGTCGCGGGAAGTGGGCTTAATGGCCGATAGCAATCGGTTGAATGCGGTGGCGCAACCGTGGATATCACCGATGGCAATCGTTCGAGACATGGAGAGATTTTGAATTCAAAAAATGAATGGCATAAATGAACTCTGAATTGTAGACAATGCATGCCGTTCTTCGTATCCCAAATCTTGCGAGATCAGAATCAGGATCAATGGCCACAACTTTGGCGAATCAATCATTCGGCAAAATCAACACGCCACTGATGGTCGCCGCCTGTTTTCGCTTCTCGGCTGGTTGGCCAGTTAACTCGACTCGTTCCGCCCGAACCAGGATCGGCGCTGCTGTCGATTTGACCAGCATCGAGCCGCCGATTGCTTTCAGTGATGTGCGAATCGCTCCATGCCATGGAGTGGATTTCGTCGAGTTAAGAAAATTATGGTCTACAAAATCAAGACGAGTTGGGGCACTCGACGAAGTTTCAGCAGGAGGATCACTCTGCGGTAACTTCACTTCGAATTCCAATGTCAGACTCATGTGGCGTTTTGTCGGAACCGGGTGGCCAACCGGCTTAAGTTCCAATTCGTTGTCACCAAACTTCAGGAACAATCGCTGAGCAAAATGCTCGACTGCCAGTTGCTTAAACTCGGCAGCGATTTTTTCGTCGTTCTCAAAACCCTCCTCTTGAGAATTTTCTGTCAGCTCGAAATCGAAAGGCTCGGGCGTTGACTCTTTCGATGAATCATCAGTGGAATCGGAACTGGTGCCGTTTAACAAATCTTCCGTTAAACCGTTCTCCTCCGATTGCGACCGACTCTTCCAAGACTCAATCATCCGCTGCATCGTGACATCATTCATTCCAACCGAGTATTCAACATGAAGTGTCCGATCGCGAATGACGACAGCCACTGTCCGCTCAACATGTCCGTCGGGAAACACATGAGGAACGAAAGACGTCGCAGAGGCAATGAACGAAAATACAATCGGTTGAATAATCGTCATATTAAGCATGGCAGTTAAATCTCTGTCGTCGGAGAAATGGCGAGAGTAAACAAACAAAGGAAACAAATCAGCCAACAAACGTCGGTCAACTTGACATGATTTAACACATCGACAAGCTCCACGTCGTTTCGCTGCGTCCAAACCGCTAGAAAATTTATCGATGGGAAACTATTATAGAGTATAAGAACTCAAACCAATGACCCATGGTGTTTTCATGAACAGCAAAGAAATATTAGACCGTGAATTTCTGGAGATTCGGGGCAAGATTCTGGAAATTGGAGCGGCGCTGGATCGGCTGGATCGCGGAGAAGGCGACGTCAGTGGTGATCCTCGACTTAGTTTAATCCACGACGCGATTCGTTTGGCGGGAACCAAAGAACCTCACCGTGCCGAACGTATTCAGCTTCTTTTTTCTCGCGAATACGACAAAGCTTGGCAAGACAAATTCGATTTGACCTCGAAGACTTGAGCCACGCGAGATACTCTTTGGAAAAAAGCACCTGACAAAAAACGCTGCACAGGAATGATAGAAAGCCAGCATGTATTATATCGATCCGCATTTGCACATGGTTTCGCGGACTACCGACGATTACGAGACGTTAGCCAAAATGGGCTGCGTAGCAATTAGCGAACCTGCATTCTGGGCGGGTTTTGATCGGGGCAGCGCCGAAAGTTTTCGCGACTACTTCAAGCAGCTTACCGAAGTTGAACCACGGCGCGCGGCTCAGTACGGCATCCAGCATTTCACTTGGTTGTGCATCAATGCAAAAGAGGCTGAGAATGTGGAACTCTCTCGTGAAGTTTTGAAGCTGATTCCAGAATTTCTTGATTCTCCCAACGTGCTGGGTATCGGCGAAATTGGATTGAACAAGAACACTCGCAACGAAGCGATCATCTTTCAAGAACATGTTGAACTGGCATTGGCTCACGATCAGCAGATTCTCATTCACACTCCGCACCTTGCAGACAAATATCAGGGCACGCGGATGATTCTCGACATGCTCGCCGATCATTCTTCGCTTGACCGCAACCGTGTATTGGTGGATCACGTTGAGGAACACACCGTCGGTGCGGTGATGGAGGCTGGCTATTGGGCCGGATTAACGCTGTATCCCGTGACGAAATGCACTCCAGCAAGGGCCGTCGATGTGATTGAGCGATGGGGACCAAATCGACTGTGCGTGAATTCAGCAGGAGATTGGGGGCCATCGAAACCAACGGCGGTTCCAGATCTAATTTTAGAAATGCGGCGGCGAGGTCACGCTGAATCATCGATTCGAAAAATCGTTTACGACAATCCACGCATGTTTTTTGAACAAAGTCATAACTTTCAATTGCCCGATCCGGCAACTCGTTAATCCAGTGATCGTCAATTAGCCTGACCACGGGGTTACACTCATGGCTGCCTCACCTTTGGATATTTTTAGTTCCAACCTGATGGGCTGATCGAAAAACGAATTTCTGGCTGCTTTATTTCAACGTACTGCCATCGACTTCAGATGTGTTAGTTGCGTTGGCTTCTCGCGTTTCTAGTTCGCTGTCAAACTCGGCTGACGCTAGCGATTTGATCATTTCAACATCTTGAGTATTCTCGAAACTGAGAAAATCTTCGGGTTGATCGGGAGCGAGTTTAACTAACAAACCTGCAATCCGCCAACCGACATTCTGCTTTCTGACAACCCAAGTTATCGAGTTTCGATCTGTTGAGTCGGAACCCGGTTCAACGATCTCACATTCGACGTGAGCTAGCTCGTTCTTAATGGTGGCATAGCGAATCGTTCCCATTTCGAAACGAGCCTGGGAACTGCCCATTGGCTCAAGTTGTAAGCCGGCTTTGGAGGTCGCTGTCAGCGCAGTTCGCGTCAGCAAGTTTTCCGCAACGACGCGATCACCCGATTTGAGCAATTCCATAAATCGCAAGCAGACAATGTCTGGTTGCGCATCCGCCGCAGGCAATGGATTCGTGACTTCGGCAGGTGATGTCGCCGCACCCAATTTGTTTGGAGACACAGTCGAAGTAGTTGGTTTATCTTGAGCGGGGGTGATCTGCGAGGAATCAGCTAGATTCGCATTGATCTCCGAAGTTGGAATTTTTTCTCCGCAACCGATGAATGACGCGAGTACAAACAGTGAGAAAAGCCATTGGCGGCTGCTCACAGGAGCGACCTTCCAATTAATTGAATTCCCGGTTGATTCGATGCATTGGTGAAGTCGTGTGAAAGTCCGTCGCATAACAAATAATCCTTCCATGGATCGATTTACAAAAACCAAGCCTTCCGCCGCTGGTCAAAGATCTTTGTTTATCGCGATTTTCGCAAATTCGGTCAACCCGAATCATAACGCGGTCCAAAATCGCAAAATCGATAACGATGTAGACAAACTTTCAGCACTGCGAGAGGCAGAAAAACGTCTTGCCCAACTGAGTCTCTCCAAAGTTGCATATTTCGTGGCAAATAGAGGAAGGATCGAGGCAATTTACTTTTCAGCCGAAGAAAGCAAGCATTGTTCGACCACCATTTCGTTTTAGTATGAAATCAAATCTAGCAAAAAGTCAATGTTCAACCGCATTCCAAAATTTGACAGGTTGTAAAAGACTGACATGAGGCTAGCAGAAACGTATCGGCGTAAAGTAGCGTAAACGTCCAGCCTGCAATTCTTCCGAATCAGTCAAAACATAGCTTAAGGCAAGGAGCCTATGCCATTGTTAAACTGCCCAACTGACCAAAGGCCATTCGGTTAAATCAAGTCGATTCTGCGAAAAATTGATGGAGACGAAAGCTCCTTACGGCTTCGCAGCGCCCAATTTAAAAATCGAATTGTGAATCTTGCCGATGAACTTTTTTCCATCTTGCGACTTGAGCGAATACTGAATCTCCATCCCCCAAGTTGGCTTGATGTCCGGGATGGTCAGACGGATCGTTTTTCCATCGGGCAGCAGCGTTGCCGATTCGACTTTGAGCGATTGCTCATTGAGATGTTTAGATCCGTAGTTCTTTGTGCGATGCAAATCCCAAGTCGTGATCGAATAATTTTGTGGATCAACAACTGATGTCGCATCGAGTCCCCCGCTAAAACCGATCTCAATACCGTCGGTGCTCGCGTGCAAAGCAGTTGGTAGATGGACGGGATGGCCGGTGTACCGAATACGATACAGTCCACCCGGTTCTTGCTGGTTCCCCGCCCAAGCATACATGCCGCAACAATACAACTGTCCATCGCGCGGATGAAAGCGTCCACGCATCACACCGGTGGGCAATCGATCAATTGGAAACTCGGCCATGCCACCCTGAATTTTCCCGTCAACGGTTTCATGGGGGACGACATACAACTGACCATAGCCGTACGAAAAGTTTAGCAACGACCCTTTCAATGGTCCCCATTGATCACTGGTAACCCACAATAATTCGGAGGGAGAGCGGTCAAATGAATTTGTGATCCAGCACAACGGATCTTCCATGGCCGCATCGGCTTCGTCTGTCACGTCGTGATAGCCAAACATGTTTCCATAAAACCCGCCCGGCTGAACCCAGTTGATTCGATTCTTGGGGTTCCAGTGCCCTTCCTGGTCAGTCACCAAAAATGAACCATCAGGATTCAGACAAACACCATTGGCAGCCCGAAAACCGTTCGCCAAAATTTCCGTTCGCTGACCATCGGCACTGACTTTCAGCAACGTTCCATGATGGGGGACAACGGCGGGAAGCGCATGCCGTGCCGATTTCGCGTAATAAAAATTTCCGTCCGCATCGGTTTGCAGTCCCATCGCAAACTCGTGAAAATGCTCAGTGACTTGATGGTCGCTATTGAAATTCTCATACCAGTCCATCTCACCATCATCGTTGAGATCATGAAGACAAACGATTTGATCGCGGCAAGATACAAAAACCTTGCCTCCGATCCATTTGATTCCCAGCGGCTGAAACAGTCCCGCCGCAATTCGTTTCCAAGTAAGGGTTTGCTTAGTCGTCTGACCTTTCTCGGCGCTCCTCAATTCAGCAAATCCGCTGACCAACCAAACGGAGCCATCCCACGAACACGTTACCAAAGAATTTCCATCGGGAAGAAAATCGAGTCCAGTCAAACGCAACTGACAGTTCCAGGGATTCTCTGTTGGACGATCAAGCACATCCACGGCAAACGGCCCATCTTCGGAACCCCGAATCAGTTGTGTTTCCAGTTGTTGTGGCCAATTTGACGGACCACCTTTGGTCAACGCAGAAAGCGGTTGAGCATGCAACCGATTTACCAATCGTTTCTTTAGCTCTTCGACAACGGTTTCATTCTCCGCCGACGCATGACCGATCATCACCTGCCCTGCTTCACCTGCTGGAATGTGTAGTCTCAAGTAATCGTCTTCAAAACTCCAGACCGTTTCACCCACCGAACCTGTGACGGCTGCGATGAATTCTAACTTTGACTTTTTGGTTGAATTTGCTTTCACCGAAACGGATTTCGCCGTCGGATCGCCGGAAAATTCACCACTGGGCTGATGAGAGATTTTCAAAACCAGTTCGGCTGCGCGAGGGCCAAAGTCCAACGTTCGTGCGTAAACCGGCTGATCGTTAACATAAATTAGACTGGGCGACTCCAAGACATCGGTTTCGCCCACCGAATACTTTAAAATTGTTCGCGTTCCATATCGAAACATTCCACGAAAATGAGCCCACGATCGATCAAGCGGACCATATCGTTTTCCATCGCGACCAACAACGGTTCGCTCGTCAGCGAAACTGCCGTCTGCTGGTTTTCCCCATCCGGGTCCTGTGGGATTTGAAAATTGAACTGCGCCTGCGACGTGCGGATGACGACCATGAGCACCGTTAAAAGCGATCCCTTCGTAGTCAATAAACTTTCCCGACCAAACCGCCGCAACTCGCATCGTGTCGTGCTCGTAAATCATCCAATGTTGTCCCGATTCTACGCCACCGGGGCCATCATCGAGCCGGACAATAATTCCTTTTTGAGCGATATTCGATCCGTCTTGGGAGACTTCAATTGTATTGTTTAAGCTCGGTCCGTAATTCATCATCGACCATGGTCGAGATTCCACGGGAGCCGGTCCTCGTGTGTCGCCAACGGGAAGTCCCGCCAAAAATGATTCGTTGATCGCTGCCAGTTGCGAAGGATTATGTCTCTTCAAAAAGTGTTCGCGAATGTAATGAATGACTTCGTACTTTTGTTGCGGCACCATCCAACGTTGCGGATTCATCATTCCGAAACCGTGTGTCAGGGTTTGATACATCTGATAAGGATCGCTGCCATTTTTGAATTGCCCAGAGGCGAATCTCAACGATGTCGGCATTGAACCTTCCGCTTCCACCGTTCCATGGCAGCTCGCACAATGCAGCCGATAGGTTTCCGCTCCCCGATCAAATGCGGCTTTATTTAGATCACGTAATAACCCAGCATGATCGATATGCTTCTCGTATTCGGGAAGCGGTCCCATACTCAAGGCCCCCGACGGCTTCAGCGCTTCAGCGCGTTCTTCTCCGCCAACGGCAATTTCGGCGAGATAGCTAATCAGATCAAGAAACTGTTGGCGATCGGCAAGTTGATTCGCTAGACCGTCGGGCATTGAGGAAAGCTTGCTGGTCTTTGATTCATCAACATCATCGATTGGAATACGTAACGGTTGCTCTGGTTGCTCGATACGGTCAACAACGAACTCTGAATCCGTTTCTTCCACCAAAATTCCGTGGACCATCCGACCATCAAAC
>JBGSKR010000135.1:0-2779 GCA_041741135.1 Mariniblastus sp. | reverse complement strand
ACAAACCCAATTACGTTTTCAGGCCTAAGGCCGTAATAGGATCCGCCTTCAGTCCACTGCTTTCCAAGTCCGATCCAGTCATTTGCGACCCTCACACCAAAACCATCTCTATAAATCCGGACTCCCGCTAGATCTTTTACGTAGTCTCTGAATTCCTTGAGTTTGTTAAACTGGGGCAAACCATCAACGGCGTCACTCTTGAACATAAACGAATCAACTTCCGCGTTAAAAGGGCCCGGGCTGGCGGGTACTTTCAGTTTCTTCTTTGGGTCATTGGGATCATCGATATCTTTGAAGATCGGATTGTCAAACATTTCGAGCTCCCTCTTGTATCCGAACTCGACAAACCAACGATTCGACTTGGCTCGTTTTAGTTTGTACGTAGAAGCACCCGGTAGGTGACTGAGAAAGTTAAAGAACATTTCCCCGTTGTCGCTTTCGATCAATCGCTCGAATTGCGGCAATTCTTTTCTACTCGGACGCATCAAATCGAGTTTGACATAACTCGAGATAGAAAGGGCATCATCGTCAAAGCTGATGTTGAATTTACTATAAGCGGCATTTCGAACTCGATTGGTGATACTTGCCAATTCGATTTCTTTCCCATCGACATGTCCAAAAATTTTGAATTTGTTCAGCGGTTCATAGGGCGAAATCATCTTCGAAAGTTCTACTTGAAACTTTTCGAATGCTTCTTTTGAATTCCATTCACTTGGATCAAGTAGTCCACTCAGGTAGATCTTGGTGCCATTTTTCTTATCCCTTGGAATGGCGAGAACGGGAAACGAAATTTCTGACAAGGGTTTTCCAGTGCGAAAGGCATCCCAACTCCAAGAAATGTGATAGGACTGATCTTCGCCTACAGGACTCGTTATGATTTCCACGTTTTTTGCAAGGCGTTGAGAACCTAACCGCCCAAGCCCTTTGTCACCTAACGGCGTTCTCTTCTTCTGTGTTGTTCGCCCTTCCAATTTCATTTGTCGTTTCTCGGATTGAGAAACAGTTAGCCATCCAGACTGAATTTTCCCGGGCGTCATTCCGAAGCCGTTGTCTTCTATCAGAATGTACCCGATTTCATTTGGAAACGTAGTGTTTGGCTCCGGGGTTGGCTGGTCGGTAACTACATTAACTTTGCACCAGCTTGCATCAGCATCATACGAGTTTTTGACCAATTCGACTAAGGCTTGTACTTCATCGGAAATCAACTCTTCTCCAAGTTGGAAAATCACCGATGCATCAATCCGTAATCCAACTTGGTTGGGCATACAGTATTTCACTTTCATGGATAGTAATATGTTAGTAGCGCTTAAGTCTTTATTGTGAATGAGCCCTCGTAAAGACGCAAGCGAGTGGCTCAGGGCGCCTCTCTTCCTGCCAGGCCAACGTCCCGAATCGACCGTTTCCTGGTCTCCACCCCGTCTAGGATATCAGCCGGCGTCGATTTGAGGCGTTCGCGGGTTAGGATCAGTTCATCATGCTCAATCCGACAATTGCAGCGTCGGCAGCAACGCGAATCATGATTTCTATATTATGAATCGGAGTCGAGATTGCGATCAAGACTACGCCAACAAGCGACACCGCTTCAACAAGTGGCACCGATTCAGCAAACGATGCCGACTCCCCAACGGGCAGTCAATCCGAAGGCAGCCTCACGAAGGTATTCGGAAACTCGGTAGCGATTGGCTCGATTAAGAATGCAAGTTCGGTTAACGCATATCGCCTTACGTCGCCAAGCGAAGGCCGAGCGTCGCTAGCCGACTACAAAATGTCCGCTGGACCGATCAACGTTCCCGATGATGAAGTTTCCAAGTTACGTGCGGTGTTGCTCGATGAATCGACCTACGGCTGGGAGTATGCCAAGGGCTGCATTCCTGATTACGGCGTTCGCATTCAGTTTCAACACGACTCTGACGAAGTAGACGTACTGCTCTGTTTTGAGTGCAATATCTTATTGGTGTATCACAACGGGAAGGCGGTTGGCGGCGAGGATTTCGACGACGGACGGCCGCAACTTGTGGAGATCGCAAAAGCAGTCTTCCCGGACGACGAAGTCATCCAATCACTTAAGCCAGAATCGTAATACAATACGAGAAATGCGGCATAACAATCCAATCGCTTTAGGCTTGTCCTGTCAAGCGTCCGGAGTTGCTGGCGGCAAGCGAGCCGGTGAACGGTGCCGTTCCCCGACTGAATGAACTCGCAACATGAAGGGCGTCCTTCTCGTCGTATTCGACCCCAAAACAAAGGGCTTGGATTTTGCGCTTAGCGACTCGCTCGCGGCACATCGGTTAGATGAAGACGCGGAATCATGGCCCCACTTCTACTGGGACTATTGGCACTTTATGTCACCTCCATTCGGTGGTTGCACGCTAGACAGGACGGATATTGACCCTGGAGCAAAGTGCAACTCGCATTCTTGCTTGGTTGATGAGCTGCCAGATGACTATAATCCATCGGCGATCATCACCCTGATGGGCTCTGGAATGACCTGCGCGAATTTGGCTGGCGATTGATTGATGAACCGTGCGACGCAAATTCTGTAGCTTTGGCGAAATGGTCGAAACGGGTTGCTGGACTACGACGCATGTTTGCCGATTGCATTGGCATCGAAGTTCTTTACCACTGCTAATAAAAGGTGGGGAACCATCGGATGCAACGAAGTCGGCAATCAGGGCGACCTGGCCATCACAACGACTTTCCTGCCGACTCGCTGATCCTTTCCGTTCGTCGACAGAGTACATGCCTAGTGACACCCAGAACCTGCGAGTTTCCAATGAAG
>JBGSKR010000134.1:0-6938 GCA_041741135.1 Mariniblastus sp. | reverse complement strand
GTTGCACCGGCGAATGGGCAGCGTGAGTCTTACGGCGAGGTCGTGCTGGTGGGGCGGTTGCGGGAGGCGATCCGGCGGCTGAATCCGAAAATACCCATGCAGGCAAGGCCAAATATTAATCACTACTTGCAAGTTCGATTTGAGAGGCGGCTGAACCCTTGAGCGACGAAGCTTTGCCCAATTCGGAAATCATCCTCTACCAGACGGAAGATGGACGCACGCGCATTCAGTGCCGGTTTGAAAACGAGACGTTGTGGCTAACGCAGGCCCTCTTGGCAGATCTGTTCGAAATTGGCGTCAACACGGTGAATTACCACTTGAAGGCTATCTTTGCCGAAGGGGAGCTGCGCCCGGAGGCAACTATTCGATACTATCGAATAGTTCGAACCGAGGGCGCGCGGGAGGTGGCGCGAGAGATCGAGCACTACAATCTTGACGCGATTCTCGCCGTCGGTTTCCGAGTCCGCAGCCATCGGGGTACGCAGTTCCGACAATGGGCCATCGGGCGCTTGAACGAGTTTTTGGTGAAAGGCTTCACCATGGACGACGAGCGGCTGATGAATCCACCCGGCAAAGGCCACCACGATTACTTCGACGAACTATTGGAGCGAATCCGGAACATCCGGTCGTCGGAGCGACGATTCTACCAAAAGGTGCTGGATATTTACGCGACGAGTGTGGACTATACGCCGGACGCTGAACCTTCGCAGCGGTTCTTTGCGACCGTGCAAAACAAAATGCACTGGGCAACGCATGGCCACACGGCCGCCGAAGTCATCGCCCAACGCGCTGATGCGGCGAAGCCGTTCATGGGACTGCAAACCACGCGGCCCGGTGGCGTTGTGCGGAAGGATGACGTAAGCATCGCCAAGAACTATCTCACGGAAGCAGAACTGCAGGTGCTGAACCGAATCGTGAACCTTTACATCGAATACGCTGAACTTCAAGCTCTGGAGCGGAAGCCGATGACGATGCAGGATTGGGTAACAAAGCTGGATGAGTTTTTGAAAATCTCCGGCCGGAATTTACTGGATAACGCTGGAAAGGTTTCTGCTGAATCTGCCCGTGAGAAGGCCGAACGGGAATATGCTCGGTATCGAAAGTTGATCGATGCGCAGCCACAACGCGTGGATGCAGATTTTGAAAAGACAGCGAAGGAACTGAAGAAGCTCCCGCGTCCCAAAAAACCCAAAGGGCCGCAACCATGAGCCTCAACGAATCCATCGTCGAAGACGCGGCCCTCGAATG
The DNA here is from genome assembly GCA_041741135.1 of Mariniblastus sp. Classification (GTDB taxonomy): domain Bacteria; phylum Planctomycetota; class Planctomycetia; order Pirellulales; family Pirellulaceae; genus Mariniblastus. The sequence goes on along the minus strand of JBGSKR010000134.1, from coordinate 5,690 downwards.
GTTCGGGGAGTTGGGATATTCCTGCCTCGGGGCAGATGCGCTCGCACCGGCGAATGGGCAGCGTGAGTCTTACGGTGAAGTCGTGCTGGTGGGGCGGTTGCGGGAAGCAATCCGGCGACTGAATCCGAACATTCCCGAAGAGGCGCGGGAGGAGGCGCTGCGAAAAGTGCTGCGGATTGGTACGCCTTCTCTAACGCAAACCAACCGCGCCTTTCACAAAATGCTACGCGATGGTGTTGAAGTCGAGTACGCACGCGGCGATGGATCGATCGCCGGTGATCATGTGCGGCTGGTGGATTTTGATCGAGTCAGCGAAAACGATTGGTTGGTGGTCAATCAGTTCACGGTCGTCGAGGGCGGGCACCATCGGCGACCGGACATCGTGGTGTTCGTCAACGGTCTGCCGCTGGGATTGATCGAGCTGAAGAATGCCGCCGACGAAGACACGGATATCTGGGCGGCTTATCGACAGTTGCAAACTTACAAGGCCGAGATTACTTCGCTGCTAAATTACAACGCCTTGCTGGTGGTGAGCGATGGCCTGCAAGCCCGCATCGGATCGCTGACGGCGAACCAGGAGTGGTTCAAAGTCTGGCGGACGATCGACGGCAAGGGCGACGCGCCGCAGACGGCGCTCGAGTTGGAGGTGCTGGTGCGCGGGGTGTTCGAGCGGCAGCGGTTCCTCGATCTGCTGCAACATTTTATTGTCTTCGAGGAAGACCCAGAATCGGGCTGGCTGCACAAGATCATCGCGGGCTACCATCAGTTCCACGCCGTGAACGCGGCGGTGGAAGAAACCGTCCGCGCTAGTGGGATGGCCGAAAGCGGTCACGTCGTCCGCGAGGAAGTGGGAAAGTTTTGGTCAGGCCGCATGCACGGCGGCAAGCCGGGTGATCGCCGCGCGGGCGTGGTCTGGCACACACAAGGCAGCGGCAAAAGTTTCTCGATGCTGTTCTTCGCGGCGCGCGTGGTGCGGCATCCGGCGATGCAGAATCCGACGCTGGTGGTGCTGACGGATCGCAACGATCTGGACGACCAACTGTTCGGGCAATTCCAACGCTGCGGCGACATTCTTGGCCAGACGCCAATCCAAGCCAGCGGACGCGAGCATTTGCGCGAGTTGCTGAATCGAGCCAGCGGTGGTGTGGTGTTCACAACGATCCATAAGTTCATGCCGGACAAGGGCGACCCGCTTGAGCCGAGTTTTTCGGGGGCAGGGGTGATGCCCGAACTGAGCGGACGGCAGAACATCGTGGTGATCGCGGACGAGGCCCACCGCAGCCAGTACGGTTTTGGCGGCAAGCTGAATGAAAAGACCGGCGAGATGACTTACGGTTTCGCCAGCAACCTCCGCGATGCTTTGCCGAACGCGTCGTTCATCGGATTCACTGGCACGCCCATCGAGCAGACGGACGCCAACACGCGCGCGGTCTTTGGCGATTACATTTCGATCTACGACATCCAACGAGCCGTCGCCGATCAGGCCACGGTGCCGATCTATTACGAGAGCCGGATTTCGAAGTTGAGTCTGAACGCTGCCGAGATGCCGAAGATCGATTCGGAATTTGAGGAGATCACCGAAGGCGAGGAGCTGACCAAGAAAGAAAAGCTGAAGAGCAAATGGGCCGCGCTCGAGGCGCTGGTGGGCGATCCAAAACGCATCGCGCTGGTGGCCGCCGACATGGTGGCTCATTTCGAGAAACGCGTGGAGGCGATGGATGGCAAGGCGATGATCGTTTGCATGAGCCGTCGCATCGCGGTGGACATTTACAACGCGATTATCAAACTGCGGCCAGACTGGGCCAGCGCAAAGGACGATGACGCGGAAACCGAGAAGGGCAAAGACTGCGTGGTGAAAGTCGTGATGACGGGCAGCGCCGACGATGGCCCGGACTGGCAGCCGCATGTTCGCAGCAAAGACAAACGTCGTCAGTTGGCAAAGCGTTTCAAAGACAGTAAGGATTCGTTTCGCATCGTGATCGTGCGCGATATGTGGTTGACCGGTTTTGATGCGCCGTGCTTGCACACGATGTATGCTGACAAGCCGATGCAAGGCCACGGATTGATGCAGGCGATCGCGAGGGTGAACCGCGTCTTCCGCGACAAGCCCGGTGGATTGATCGTTGATTATCTGGGGCTTGCCGATCAGCTTAAGAAGGCGCTGGTGACTTACACGCAGAGCGGCGGACGCGGCGATCCGACTTTTGATACCGCGCAGGCCATCGCGGTGATGCTGGAAAAACACGATATCGCTTGCGACCTGATGCACCACTTTGATTGGGTCAAGTGGACGACGGGCAAACCGACGGAGCGACTTGCGCTGATTCCTGCTGGCCAAGAGCACATCCTGCAGCAAGACGACGGCAAGAAACGCTGGCTGCAAGTCGTGTCGGAGCTATCGCGCGCGTTTGCACTTTGCGCGGCCAGCGATGAAGCGACGAAGATTCGCGACGACGTGAGTTTCTTTCAGGCTTTGCAAGCTGCTCTGAACAAGCAGAACACGAATCACAACAAGACGCCTGAACAGATTGACGCCGCCATCCGCCAGCTCGTGAGCAAAGCCATCACCACCGAAGGCCAAGTGATCGATGTCTTCACCGCCGCCGGTTTACCCAAGCCCGACATCAGCATCCTCAGCGATCAGTTTCTCGCCGAAGTGCGCGGCCTGAAGCATAAGAACGTCGCTGCCGAATTGCTGGAGAAGCTGCTGAAGGACGAAATCAAGGTTCGCTCGAAACGCAACCTCGTGCAAAGTCAGGTCTTTTCGGAAAAGCTTAAGAAAACTCTCAACGCTTATCACAATCGGGCGATCGCCACGCAGGAGGTGATTGAGGAATTGATCAAGCTGGCGAAGGAACTTGATGCGGCGACGAAAGCTGGTCGGGAGATGGGGCTGACGGATGACGAGAAGGCATTTTATGATGCGCTGGCCGCGAACGATTCCGCCGTGACGGCGATGGGTGACGACAAACTCAAACTGATTGCAGCGGAACTGATTACGCAGGTTAGGAAGAGTGTGACGATCGATTGGACGCTTCGTGAAAGCGCTCGTGCAAAGATCAAAGTCATGGTGAAGCGCATCCTCAACAAACATGGCTACCCGCCAGATTTGCAAGACACGGCCGTTAAGACGGTGTTGGCTCAGGCGGAGCTGTTGTGCGCGGAGTGGGTGTAAGGAAAGTGGACGGACAAGAATGTCCATCCTACGCAGGAAGTAAAAAAATTCAGAATCTGGCCACGTCTGTCCGGTCGCATGTTGGCGTTTTCTGGCTAGAATCGTGAAGAAATTTTCTTCCCACGATTTGATTTAAATTTCCTCAATTTGCTTTAACTTCGGAAAATGCCATGAGCAAGCAGAACGATCCTTACAAAACTCCGCAAACAGAACCTGCGATTCCGGCGGGAGCAATGCTCTCGGATTCAGGAGGTTCGTCGTCTTCGTCTCCGTTGTTGGTGATGAGGTTGGCCGTGATGATGTTCCTGCAATTTTTTGTGTGGGGAGCTTGGTATGTGGCGATGTGGGGGTTCCTTAAAGAAAATGGGATGACGACTGCGGGGGCTGGCGGTTCGTTTGATGCGGCGGCTTATACGGTGGCACCGTTGGCGGCGATCTTGGCTCCGCTCACGCTGGGATTGATTGCGGACCGGTTGTTCAATCTGGAATGGGTGTTGGCGGCGCTGTATTTGGTGGGTGCTGGGTTGTTGTTCTGGGCACCATCGCTTGCTTCCCCGGGCGCGCCTGAGTCTTTGCTGGCTCAGTTTGCTCATCCGATGATTTTGTGTTTGCTGGCGTACATGCTGTGTTTCATGCCGACGTTGGGGCTGACGGCCAGTCTATCGTTCAGCCATTTGGCGAATGGAGAAAAAGAGTTTCCAATCGTGCGCGTGGCGGGAACGATCGGTTGGATTGCGGGTAATTGGGCGATGGCGGGAATGCGGTTGGTGACGGGCGATTCTGCGACGTATACCGACAACTCGAAATATATTTTTTATGCTGCGGCGATTGCGTCGGCGATTTTGGGTATCTATTGCTTGACACTGCCGAAAACGGCTCCGCCAGCGAAAGGTCAACCGATTTCGATCGGCAAGATTTTCGGTGTCGATGCTTGGGCGATGCTGAAAGACAGTTCCTTTTTTGTTTTTGCGGTGGCTTCGTTTTTGATCTGCATTCCGCTGGCCGGGTATTATGCTCAAGGTTACGGTTTCGTCGAAGCTCAAGAAGTTCAGTTGTTTGGCTCCACAACCGGTGCAATGAGCACGGGGCAGATGAGCGAGATTTTGTTCATGTTGATCATGCCACTTTGCTTTGCTCGATTGGGCGTGAAAAACATGTTGATGATTGGCATGTTCGCTTGGGTCGTGCGATATGGCTTGTGGGGTTTCGCGTTCGGTCAAGAAGGAGTGTTGCTGACGTTGCCGATCTTCATTGGGATTCTGTTGCACGGAATTTGCTATGACTTTTTCTTTGTCACGGGCATGATCTACACCGACCGGAAAGCCCCGAAAGCGATTCGCAGTCAGGCTCAATCGCTGATCGTGATGTTGACTCAGGGGTTGGGTTTGGGGATTGGCGCGCAAGCGTTTGGATGGCTGAAATCGTATAGTTCGGATGAAGCGGGTGTGCTGGATTATGCTCAGTTCTGGTACGTTCCGGCAGCATTTGCTTTTGTGGTGCTGGTGTTGTTCGCCGCAACATTTTGGGATCGCTCGGTTGCTGGAAGTGAAGAAGCCGAAGTGAAGTGAGGTAAGTCGAGCGGAAAAAAGCGTGTCCGCCCAGCGATGCTAACGTTGAACAGCCACGGGAGTGGCGGCAGCCAGTTGCCCATTATCTGAGCCTATTCTATCGACATAGAGTTGACGACTTCAGTGGAAGTTGCTGATTAAAGTTACCGACATCGGTATGAAACAAAAATAGAGTCTTCCCCGCATATCTATGACTCCCCCTCGCCCCGAAAATTCGCATGCTTGTCCGAATTCTCGTGGAGAGGGGGAGCCAGATTTGTTTTTTGGGACAGAACTTTTTGTGTCGATAGATAAACTTTTAAAATAGTAGGCTTTGGTACCCGCATGATCAAAGTTCATTGTCCCCAGTGCAATGTCCGGCTAACGGCTCCCGACGACTACATCGGGCGACCGGTAACGTGTCAGAAATGCAGCACGAAATTTATTCTCTCGAAACGCTGGGCGACGGAGCCACTGAAGGCGGTGGAGCGGGCCGGCAGTTCAGCGAATGATTCGACAATTGATTCAGCGCCATCGAAACCGATCAGCGTGGCGACGACTGCTTCTCCGACTAAAATGGCTGCTTCTCCTTCAGCCGGCGCTAGCGCTTCTGCTGCCGGATCAGCTTCCGTTTTGCCATCGGCGACTAAGGCAGGAATAGACCGCGATGAAAGCCAGGAAGAAATTGCCGCTGCGATTCCCATGGGGATTATTCCAACGGTGGCAATGATGTCAGGCGGTTCGGATGCGGATGACGAAGCTTCGATTTCGGCATTTGCTGCAGCTCAAGATGCGACGTCCGGAGGTCGCAGGCGTGCTATTAGCGGACAAGAAATGTTAGGTCATTTCGTCGAAGCGGAATCATTGATGGATTTGTTCGATTTTCGTTTTCGTCGTTATCTGACGCCGATGATTTTACGAATTAGTTGGTTGTTGGTATTGATCTCGATTACGGTGTGGAGTTTGTT
>JBGSKR010000133.1:0-3908 GCA_041741135.1 Mariniblastus sp. | reverse complement strand
CGAGCTCTCGGTTCATCTCGGGCACGAACTCCCGTGGCAAACGAACATCATGATCGACAATCCGGCGCACGACATCGAGCGACGAGCCTGCCAGGTCGTGAGGCGTGTGGTCGGTAAGCAGTCGATACAGCATCACGCCCAACGCATAGATATCGGTGCGAGTATCAATTTCACGCGTTCGTCCAGCCGCTTGTTCGGGAGACATGTAGGCCAGCGTCCCAGCAATCTGGCCATCTCGCGTCAGCGTCTCGCGGTGCCGGGTCTCTTCGGATTCGTCAAGCTGAATTTTGGCGAGACCAAAATCGAGCACCTGCGGCGAACCCTGTTCATCGACGAGAATATTCGCTGGCTTCAAGTCGCGGTGGATCACTCCGCGTTGATGAGCGTGCTGCACCGCATCGCACACGACTTGCATCAGCTTAAGAACTTTTCGTTGGTCGAGGCCTTTTGCTTGTACATACCGATCAAGATTCTGCCCCTGAACCAGCCGCATCGCGAAATAATCGGTGTCACCATCTCGGCCAGACTCAAAGACTTGGGCGATGTTGGAGTGATCAAGTCGTGCCGCCAGTTCCACTTCTCGCTGAAATCGCAGCCGAGACTCATCGGACGCAAACGATTCTTTGATCGTCTTCAGCGCCACCTCGCGACCCGTGCTTAGTTGCACGGCCCGCCACACAATCCCCATGCCCCCGCCACCAAGCCGCCCCGTAATGCGATATCCCACGAGCGTTGGATAGTCTGTTGCGAGCGAGAACTGTTGATCATCGGGTGGGTTCGGTTTGGTGGTTGGTTCGAGCGCTGCGGTTTCGCCCACGTCCTGAACGCGAGGGGGAAGCGTCTGATCGTGCAGTGCTTTACGAATCTGCTCCACATAGTCGGGCAGCCTCGCTGCATAGTCCTCGAGCTGCGGGGTATCTCCGACGCGGCAGCGATAGTCAACGTCCAGGCGCACGAGTTCCATCACCAGCTCGGCACGCACCGGTTCGTCAATCGAAGAAACGTGGGCCACGATATCGGGCCGCTCTCCGCTCAGCCACTGTGCCTCGAACGCATCGCAGACTTTGTCGATACGCTGCAAAGTCGGCAGCTCATGCCCGTCGGTCGAATCATCAGGGAATCGATTCACGTGCTGAGCTCCTTAGTCCAAGTGTCGCGAATGACACTTAACTTGCGCTCGACCGAACGCAGTGAGATGCCGGTCTTGGCGGCGATCTCTGCGTTGCTGTAGCCCGCCAGTCGATAGTCCACGATGTTTCGCTGCAAGTCGTCTCGGAGCAGGCGCAGTAACATTTGATGTTGCTCAGCAATCTGCGCGAGCACGTCGGGCGCGGGTGCTTCGCTGATGACTTGCTCGAAGCCTTGAAGGGAACCGTCTTCCTGCATGAACACCGAATGACCACGAACATCGCCAGCACCTCGTTTTTGGGTGCCTTGACGACGCAAGCGATCTACGGCCTTCTTGCTGGTGATCGCGACCAAAAGCGACCACAAGTCTGCGCGGTTTTGCAGTTTGTCGAATCGCCCCGCTGCGGCACCTTCGCAAAGCGCAAAGAAAACTCTGGCGGCCAAATCTTCTTCATCGTCAACACGCTGTAACGTACGACCCAGCTTTCGTCGCGCTAAAACCACGAGCCGATCAAAATAGCGATCCCAAAGTTTTTGAGCGGCTTGGTCTTCACCCGACTTAATCTGTTCGATCCAGTCGGTGACCGAATGGGAAAATCTGTCAGTCATTTGTGGCGGGGCCCGTGGAAGAGGTCCGTTAATTCAATTCAAACCTACCAGACGGATGTGCCCCTCACAATAGTTCCATACGGACGGGAGTGGGGCTTTCGATTCGTTCTCGTCGAAAGTTAGGGATTGCAGAGTGACGCGAATTGTCCAGATACTTCCACGAGCCTCGATACAGCTCTTCGAATCTGCGTCTTGGTGGGCAGAGAACCAGTAATCGGTTCAAGCTGCTCAGTTACTTTTTGTCGGACGGAAATTGCCCGCGCAGGTCACGCAAAATCTGATTTTGTTCGTCAATTGACAATCGCTGTAGCTCTTCATTGGACAGCACAGAAAGTCCCAGAAGCTCCTGAAGAAGTTGGATTTGACCTGCGAGCCTACCTGCGAGCTCCCCTTCGAGCTTGCCCTCAAGCTTGCCTTCAAGCTTGCCCTCAAGCTTGGCTAATCTTTCGATCGATGTAACGTATGGCATTTGGTTCTCCAATTCTATTCCGCGAACTTCGTCTTTAAATTGTAGTTCCAGCTCTTCCGGCAAGTCAATAATCCAATCGATGAAGCGAAACAAATTGCGAACTGATTCGGCATCCCATTGCTTCTGATAAAGGCTTTTAACCAACTCGATTTTGTAGCGAAATCGATCATCGAGATGCTTCGAAGAATCTTGAGCTTTCAAGTGAGACAAGATCACGGTTGCAAACGGATTGGAAGATTCTTCCAACGTCTCGACTTTGTCTTGATAATCTCGCAGCTTCACAATCGGATAGCTGAAGCTCACTTCACAACCCAGAAACCCCTGAACCCAATTCCCAGGCCGCCAATTCGAAGAACTATCGGCAATCACGCCAATGCAAACCACAGGTTCCTGAAATCGATCAAGGATGCGATAAAAGCAAGTAAAAACTCGCTCAGAAAAATTAGATTCACGCGAGACCTGAACTTCCGCATGAATCATAAACCATTTGGGTTGATCCGACCCTTTTATTTTTGCTCGGAAAAGTTTATCGGCGACTCGTCCTTTGGCGAGACTGTTGGGGAACAGCTTCGGCAGTTCCTGCTCTTTGTTTTCGACTTCTTGATCCCAGTCAATGGCATCATGCACGTCGGGGAGACAGAACTGCAAAAACTCTTTTAGAAACTTGTCAAAAATTTCTTTCCAAGGGATGTCGTAATCGGTCATCGTATATGTTCACCTTTCATCATTCATTTTTGACCACCAACTCCAGACAGTCAACGATTTCGGTCAACCGGTCAACCATTGATTTCAGCATACTCGATATTTACTATTTTGATTCAAATGAAACTGGATTTACTTGAGGAGCCACAACATTCTTTGTGATCAGCAATGTGGGATGTCCCCAGACTTGCTTGTTCCAGTTTTGCTCACAGCCTTATACTGCACAAACCAGCTACAATGAGATCGGAGATATCGAAGAGTCTTCGTGTACCTAACGAAACAGAGCGATTGTTTAAAGGCTGATGAATATGTCCCCCAATAAGTTATTGATTAGCGGCACGATGATTTGTTTAGTGGTTCTCGGATCAATTGAAGGTTCTGCCAACCAAATTTTGGCCGATGAGTTGGCGGCCAAGAAAAGAGACGAAATCGTTTGTACTGTCGATATCCGATTTGACTCGACAGGATATATTCCGGTTTTTGCAATGTACTCCTCTGGTGAGACGATTTATCGCCCCATTGCGTTTAACGATTTCAAAAAGCCAATGCCTCTTTACCGCATCAAATCGGAGGATGATGTTTTTCAAAGCAAGTTGTATCTATCTCTTAACGCAGCGATCCGGCCGTGCGACCACCAAACTCGGTACAGCGTAAGTGATGTTTTTTGCGGTGGCTGCGATCTTCGAATTTCTCAGATAACGCCTGATGGCGACAACAAAGTAGTCGAAGTCATTGGTTTGGACGCCACTTTTTTTGATCGAGAAGGCTGGCAAAAAGAAAAGGAAACGGACCCAGAATACTGTTTGGCTATCGAAAATGAATTAAGTCCGAACATGACCAATTTTTTGCACGAAATCTTTGTTCTCCCCATTAAGAACGCGGAGGAATGGCAGCCCGATTGGGCAATCATCGAGATTTCTCATGTTCAGGCGAATCAATGGAAATGTGATTTTGAATTACCAATTGAGTTTCCAGACAAGGTTCATCCAATAGAACTCTC
>JBGSKR010000132.1:0-3357 GCA_041741135.1 Mariniblastus sp. | reverse complement strand
GCGGCTGCACTCGGCAGTTTGGCGACCTCGTCCGCTGTTGACAGCGATTGGTTTGAGCAATTGAACAAGCCGTCGTTCAATCCACCGAACTGGATTTTCGGACCGGTGTGGTCATTGTTGTACCTAATGATGGCAATCGCCGCTTGGCAAGTTTGGAAAGTCGCTGGTTGGGCATCAGCCAAATTTGCGTTGATTTGGTTTGGCTTTCACCTGCTATTGAATATCGGCTGGTCCGTGCTGTTCTTCGGTTTGCGTGAGCCAGGTTGGGCTGCGATTGAAATTTTCTTCCTATGGATTTCGATCGCCGTTACCATCGCGTTGTTTTATCAACACTCGAAATTGGCGGCGGCTTTGTTGGTGCCTTATTTTTTGTGGGTGTCGTTCGCGAGTGTTCTGAACATCTCAATTTGGTCGTTGAACGCATAGGCTTAGCTTCGTACGATGGACATTCTTGTCCGTCGCGTTGTATGTTGCTCGGACAAGAATGTCCAAGCTACGGTCTCGCGAATGTAGCTCGGACAAGAATGTCCAAGCTACAGAAACTTCAACTGCTTATTTCTCAAACTTATCTACCGCAGGTTCGGGAATTTCTTTCAATAGTCGCAGAACCACATCCTCGGTCGTCATCCCTTCGGCCTGCGCCTGAAAGTTAGTGCTGATGCGATGTCGCAACACGGCCAACGCAATTTTTTTAATGTCTTCGATGGCGACCGAAAATCGTCCGTCCATGGCCGCCATTGCCTTGCCTCCGGAAATGAGAAACAAGCCCGCTCGCGGACCGGCTCCCCAATCAACCAGTTCCTTCACGAATTTTGGAGCAAGTTCATCCGCCGGTCGCGTGGCTCTCACCAATCGCGAAACGTATTTGATGATGTAATCGCTGACCGCGACCGAGGAAACCAGTTTTTGCAAATTGACGATCGCTTTGGCGGAAAGCACTTTGCGAACTTCCTGGTTCTCGCCTCGGCTGGACGCGGCAAGAATTTGTTCTTCTTCAGAAGCAGAGGGATAGCCCACTTTTATGTTGAACATGAAGCGATCCAGTTGTGCTTCCGGCAGCGGATAGGTTCCTTCTTGTTCGATCGGGTTTTGAGTCGCGATGGTGAAAAAGGGAGGTTCAAGTTGATACGTCGAACGTCCGACGGTGACCTCGCGTTCCTGCATCGCTTGCAGGAGAGCGGCTTGGGTTTTGGGCGGGGTACGGTTAATTTCATCCGCCAGCAAAATGTTCGTAAAGATGGGGCCTTCGACAAAACGGAACTGACGCCGTCCGTTTTCGTCTTCTTCCAGCACATTCGTTCCGGTAATGTCCGACGGCATCAAGTCGGGCGTGAACTGAATTCGTTTGAAGTTCACATCGAGAATTTTCGCAATCGTGCTGACCATCCGCGTTTTAGCGAGTCCGGGAACGCCTTCAAGCAAACAATGGCCGCGCGTAAAAATCGCGGCGAACACCTGCTCGATCACTTCGTCCTGCCCTACGATGACTTTGTGGAGCTCCTGCTCCATGACTTTGCGATGTTGGCTGAACTCTTGTAGGACGTCGCCGAGACTACGTTGTTTTCCGGACACACAGATTCCTTTGAAGGGGTGGGCGAATGAAAACGAATTGTAAAGTCTGCTGAGGTTGGCGGCAATGTCGCCGATCTGCATTCGACAGGAACAATCCCAGTTCCTAAGATGTAGTTGCTTCCCATGCAACGTATTCGACATGAAACTTGCCGTTCGAATAAAACGCGACAGAACATTTTTCCGGTGAATTTCATTCTTAAAAGGCGATTCTCCTATGAAGTCACTTATTCAATCGTGGATGCGAGGGCTCTGGTCAATGATGACTTCGCTCATGGCGGTGTTGGCGATTTTTGGTGGGAGTATGAGTCCAGCCTTTAGCCAAACCCCCGTTTCAGTGCTGGTCGCACCGGTTGTCTCGACACGAGCAACGGCTGTCGCGCCCGCAGTTCGTATGGCGATTCAGAATGACGAACAACTTTCTGCAGAAGCCGTGCAGACTTCTATCAAACGGGCGGTGCAATTCCTGAAATCGAAACAGGGCGATGATGGTTCGTGGGTGCGTTATCGATCTCAAGGCGACGTGACGGCTTTAGCAACACTGGCACTCTTGAACGCGGAAGTCCCCGCCAACGATCCGGTCATTGAAAAGGGACTGCGACATATCCAGACGATCTCGGATGAGCAGTTGACGACCTATTTCGTTTCGCTACGAATCATGGCACTTGCCGCTGCTGATCCCAACGGCGAAAAGTATCGTCGTGCGGTGGCTCAAGACGTGAAGTGGTTATTGGATATGCAAGTCCCGAAAAAGAATGGTAAGCATGCCGGCGGTTGGAGTTACGGACAAGCTCAAACGGTCGGTGCCGATGCCTCCAACAGCCAGTTTGCATTGCTTGCCTTGCATGAGGCGAGTTTGATGGGTGTCAAAACGCCAGCCGAGAACTGGAAGCTCGCTGCCGAGTATTGGCTCGGATGTTTTGATCCGGCTTCCGGCGGCTTCGCTTACACTGTCGATGGTGGTGGCGTTCGCGGCAGCATGACTTGCGCGGGAATTTCATCGTGGATCATCATTCAGGAAAATCTCGCGCAGCTCGAAGACGAAATCAATGGCGATCGAGCAAACTGTTGTGGCGGTGATGCGGAAATGAAACCGGTAGAAAAAGCAATTGATTGGCTGGCGAAAAATTATTCCGTGCGCAGCAACCCCACCGGTCACCAACGCGGAAATGGAAATCAGTTGTATTACCTCTACGGAATGGAGAGGGCGGGGCGCTTGGCAGGGCGACGTTTTTTCGGACCTCACGATTGGTATCGCGATGGCGCGAAACAGTTGATCTCTCAACAAAATCGACTAGCTGGCAGTTGGACCAACTCGGAAGGTCACGGTGAAGAGAATGCCGACGTGGCAACTTCGTTGGCACTGCTGTTTTTGGCTAAAGGCAAACGGCCGGTCGCTGTCGGTAAATTTAAGTACTCGGCGGGCGATGATTGGGACCCACACCCCAAAGGCGTTCATTATTTAACGCGTCGCCTTGAGTCGCAGTGGAAGCAGAAACTGAACTGGCAAACCGTTACGGCTGACAACGCGACGGTTGATGATTTGCTGGAAGCCCCCGTGCTATTTCTGTCGGGAACCGAATCGCTAAAACTATCGCTGCAGCAGAAACGCAACCTGAAAAAGTATTTGGAGAACGGCGGATTCTTGTTCGCGGAAGGCAGTCAAGGCGAGGGCTGTGGAAATTCCGAATTCGCTAAACAGTTTGCCCAACTATTGGCCGATCCGGAACTGTTTCCTGATAGCCAACTCGAAACACTCGCGCCCGATCACCCGATTTGGAATGCACA
>JBGSKR010000131.1:0-3685 GCA_041741135.1 Mariniblastus sp. | reverse complement strand
TTGCGCGAAATCACCGGGTGCTTTCAGACGACGACTTAGCTCGTCAAAAAAGATCGGATCGATGTAAATTTTCTTGTCGGCGGGACAATAAAACGGTCCCATCGCCGCACTGCCTTGTCCGCATCCTGTCATCGTCGAATTCGAATAGATCACGAGACTTGGCGGTTGATACTTTCCTCCGCCCTCAACCTGATCGCCTAAAAGTTTTGTCCAAACCGTTTCGTTGTCCTTGAGCACCACAGAGATAAATTCACGTGCCTCGTCGTCTTCGCCAGGAGCTTCTTGCCCGACCTCGGCTTGCCGTTGGCCCTGTTGTTGCTTAACCGCGTCAAGAAGTGGTTTCGGATCTCCACCCATAAACGAAATCACAAGCGCGATTACGATCACGATTAAACCACCGCCGCCAACCGCAGCCCCCACAGGAAGACCACGGCGATCTTCAACATTTTCGCTTCGTTCACGACCCTTCCAGCGCATCTCAAATACCTCATTACACGAACAATGAAACTCACAGAACCGTTTTGTTGACTTGCGCGCAGACCAAATACTGCGGGGGTCGATTGATTCATGAAAAACGCGAATCCTAATTTTAGTGGAATCGCTGGCTTCTGTGTTAGCTGGAGCGGAAATTCTTGCTTGCAAAATTCTCGCCCGGAGCAATGAACGAACGAACGATTAGTGTTTGGTAATAACCGTCCACGTGTAACGTTGAAAGAACAGGGGGCGATTGGCGGTTTTCATCAGATTTCACCCATGGAATATCTCATTCGTAGCATGCTTCGATGCCGAACATTTTGGCTCATCCTCGTTGAACGAAGGTGGTGAGGTTTCGAGACGGCGATCGCCGATGGAGTTTATAAGTTTGACGTTCGCGGCAACTTACGAATCACGTTGACGAATCAGTTGATCCAAATGGTTCGATGAAAGAAATGGAATTTCAATCGAAATTACTAGACTGGCGGATTCTTCTGGACGGAAAAAGGATTATGAGGTACTCTTTTTCTCGCCCTACCATTTGCCCTCGCGTCACGCCGTCGGGCAAGCTTGAACAGTTTATCAGCAGCTTAGGCCACCTTTTATCATTCTCGCCAGAACACCAGTTTCGGTTACCTCTCCATTTATCAAATATTGAATCGCTTACTTTTTAGAAGAAAATAGATGCACATCCTTATCTCTGCATTAAGTCGGTTTACCCAACCCACAGGCTTGTGTCGAGGCGCTGCAAATTTGGCCAAATGCTTGGCCGCTTCCGAACAAGTGGAACAAATCACCTTCGTGATCGGGAGTTGGCAAAAACAATATTTTGAAGAAGATTTTCAGCTCAGTTCTGACAAAATCAATTTCCTGCAAATTGACATCAAAAATAGTTCCTTGACGCGGAACCTTTGGTTTATGTTCAGACTTCCCAAACTCGTTAACAAACTCAAGCCAAGTATTGCTCACTTTTCCTTTCCGATTCCCTTTTTTAACTTTCGATTTTCGGTGCCAGTGGTTTCGACGATTCACGATTTTTATCCCTATGAAAAGCCGGAAAATTTTGGCTTTCCATATTATCTGTTTAATCAGCTCTTTACCAATCTGGCGGTGAGGAATAGTGATGGAATTGTTTGCGTTTCTCATGAGACACTAAACCGTCTGCAACACTATTTCCCGAAAGTCTATGCTCAAGGCAAAAATCGTGTCGTTTACAATTATGTTGACTTTGAAAATATTCAACCCAAACTTCCAGTTAAACTTAACTTGGAGAACCGTCCTCCTTTTATTCTCAGTGTGGCTCAACATCGTAAAAATAAAAATTTACATTTATTGATTGAAGCCTACGCGCAACTAATAGAAGAGCAACGAGATATCGCTCCCTCAACTCAACTCATTTTAGTAGGAAGCACAGGCCCAGAAACAGCAAATTTAACCGAACTCATTCAAGCGAAATCTCTGGAGGATCGAATTCGGCTGACCGCCTCGATTGATGATGAACAGTTGGGCTGGCTTTATCAAAATTGTGAGCTCGTGGTTTGTCCTTCGTCAATCGAAGGGTTTTGTTTACCCTTAGCCGAAGCACTCTATTATTCGAGTCGAGTCGTTTGTTCCGATATCCCGATTTTTCGTGAGATTGGGGCTGCTGATTGTTATTATTTCGACTTGGACAATGATCCCGTTCACAATCTGACTCAAGCAATCGTTAACGCCTTGAAACAGCCTCGCCCTCAACTCTCTCCTCAAGAGTTTCGCTTCTCAAAAACGACGGCAATGACCCAATATCTAGAGTTTTACTCAACGTTAGTTTGAGGAGATTGCCTTGAGTGGCAACCAGTGCAGAACGCCGTCTTGCTTCCTTTCCGTCTCCTTGCCAGCGGCGAGTTCATTTCTTGCGTTGAAGAATTCGATCGTCAACTGCCACTCGTTTGGTGCTAGGACGCCCATCAAGCCCTCTCACACATCCTAGATTGATGAGTAACTACTTCGCTGGCATCGAAGAAAATAGTGAATATCTGTACGAACTAAGGATTTTTGCTGCTGCGGGGGACGTTCTTGATACTTGACATAGAAAATCTCTGGACTAGGATCAAATACAATTAAATTGCTTAGTCGCCGAATTTCCCATCGTTCGGTGGTCTTGGATTTGATTCTTTCAATCCGATGACTGGCAGGACGATGCCCGCCTTGGCGCAAGAAACCCCGATGGGGGTGACCGCACATCCGGCCCCGCCCTTACGAACATACCAATCGTCCTAACACGATGGTTTGCGTAGTTTGCACCGCTTGAAAAACCAGTGGTTTTAGACTTATAGCGCACTACGTTCTTAGTTAGGCCCTAGACTACAACATTGCTTTGTTACGAGATTCCGCTTAGATCGCAAACCATTTTTAAAGGAAGTGCATGGATTATCGGATTGATTTGAAGATCCTCCTCACAGGGTTCATTGCGGCTTTCTTTTGGATGTCTGTTTCAGCGTCGGGCGATGAAGTGCTATACCCGGCGGAAGACTTTGCCAAACTCGATACCTTCGAAGCAATCGCCGTCGAGGACGCAGACAAACTTTTCTTGGCCAAAGACTACCCCGGTGCTTATGCTGCGTACAAAGCATATTCGATCGAGTTTGCACAAGGTCAAGCGTTGCCTTATGTGCTGCTGCGGATGGGTCGCTGTTTGCATCTTGCGGACAAGCGAAATTCGGCGATCAAGGCTTACCAAGATGTCATTGATTACTTTCCCAATGACGTGATTTATGCAGCAGCGGCCATGTATCATATCGGCGAATGTCACGCCCAAAACGGCGACGAAGAAAAGAGTCTCGCGGTATGGGCGAAGATGGTTAAGGACAAGGCCTACGTCTCACAAGCCAACTCGGGAACCGCGCTAACAAAACTCGCCGAAGCGATGCAGAAGCGAGGTGACTTCGCCGAAGCCGCCGAATACCAGTGGCGCACCGCTGTCGAGTTTCGGCAGTCCAATCGCGGTGCCGCCGACGCAGCTCGCAGCAGCGTTGTCTACCATTACGTCGCTCGCAATCCCAGCCAAGAAAAATTGCTTGAGTTCTGCAACGAGGTTGGTGGTTTTGGCTGGCATCAAGCAATCGACAAACCCGAGGACAGCGCAGTTTATTGGCAGCACGTGTTCAACGTCGCAAATAGCGCGAGTCTGGAAAGCGAACCAAAGCTCGAAGTCCTTCGTTATTGGGAATCG
>JBGSKR010000130.1:0-8969 GCA_041741135.1 Mariniblastus sp. | reverse complement strand
GTTGGGTCATCAAAGATCCGATCAAGATGAAGTACTATCGTTTGCAACCGCCTGAGTATGCCATCTGGAAACGACTGAAAATCGGGCAGTCGAGACTGAAACTCGATCCAATTCGAGAGCACCAAAAGAGAGGCTGAAAATACCAGGAAGACAACCCCAAAAAAGGCGACTTTTGAAAAGAGCCAGCCTGTCAACGGGTAGACGATTTTAAGAATCGGACTGGGATCAAAGCCAGGAAAGCGAATGATATAAGGCTGCATCAAAGCGGCCATCATCTTCTGTTTTCGCTCTTTCCATTTTCTAACGACTCGGGGACGCGTTAAACCATTCGCGGGTGATAAGAGTAAGTCGTTGCTGTGCATCGATGCAACGAAATGTTGAATCGTACTAATTTGAAACAAAAGCTCCGGAAACTCTCGCTCTAAAGAGTCGAGAATTTGCCGATAACTGGAGGTTCCATTCAGTCGTTTCCAGATGGCATACTCAGGCGGTTGCAAACGATAGTACTTCATCTTGATCGGATCTTTGATGACCCAACAGGCGTTGCCTTGAAACACGTCGGCTTCGATTTGCAAATCTTGTCTCGCTCGTAGTGCGATGATCCGATCTTCGGCGGGCAAATTTAGGTCGGTGGGAACATTAACCATGGCACTGATTCTAAAACACGATTGCCTACCAAATTCGAAATAGAATCTCGGATTCGACGAAATCAAACACATCACAAAGCCAGGCGTACCCCAAACTCGTTTTCCCGCAATTGATCTTGGTGACCACACCAGCACGCGCTTGACGAGCATCAAGGGCCACTAGCTCTCGCTCAAACACAACGATTGCACGAACCAACTGTTTCTGATCCGGCCCTAACTCGGTGGACTGCGAAAGTTCTTGCAACTTTCCTTCGAATCGTCGACCAGGCTGAGAGGCCAACACAAAACTGACAACCAGCGGTTGGTTGGCGGCATGAAACGCCTTAATCACGCGACCGGCTCGGTGATCGGGAATCAACAGCTCCAATTGCCAAGCTCCATCCTTCTCGGCGATTTCAAACAACTCTTCACCCGTTCGCACCGGACGATTGAGTAGGACTTGTTCGGGATCCCAGGTCAACACTTGCCCATCGATCGGAGCGTTGATCGTCAACCGCTGTGACATTCGTGTGAGGATGGATAACTGCTCCTTCAAACTTGCTAATTCCGCGCGGAGCGAGTTTGCATTGCCTTGTTGAGAAGCGGGAGACGATTGATCTTCGTTGTTTCGCGTGAGTCCGGAGAGTTTTAGTACATCCAGGCGAGCTTGGGTTGATTCGATTCTGCCATTGACTTCTGCCAATCGGACTTGCAGTTCTTCACTCGTCAACTTGGCAAGGATTTGGCCAGACTTAACTTGTTCGCCATGTCCGACACGCACGGAATTGACTTGCCCGTCGATTTCCGCAAACACCTTCCGGCGAACCGCTGGAATAAGTTGCCCTTCGGCGCGAACGTTCAAATCGGCGGGAACATAATAGAGCGTTGCGGCTGCACCCAAGATTCCCAGCAATACCAAAGTTGATATCGTGATGTTCCGCGCGGTCGCAACGATTCTGAGATTCCCAATCACTCGCCACAACGGATAAAGAAACAATCGTCGATGCCGGCTGCTATTTCGAATTGCGTCGCCAGCGTGCTGCAAAGCCATTTCGATCTGCGGCTGGTTCGTTTCCCGATTCCAGACTTGGTCAAAGTTTTCGATCACGAACCCACCCAACAACCGCGGCGGTGTCGGATACTCGCCACTCTCATTCGGCTTGCTCGTCGGTTCATGAATGGGAAAGATCACAATCGTTTTCGCCGAAGACTTCCCGAGATATTGATCTAAAGCGCGATTGACGGGCGTCGATCGTGCTTTCGATTCGTCGGGATACCAAAACGAATCTCGGGTTTTTAACACGACACGCGACAATTTTTGCAACGCCAAGACGACATCGCTGCGAAAGTTCACCGAATGCTGCCCACTAATAGCCACCAGACGCATACGACCACGTTTCCGCAAGACTACCGAAACGCGATCACAATTCAACAGGGATCGCGTCTCATCAACCACCACATGGGCCGTTTCGTTGCCGTCCAACGAGCCGTGAATGCAATGCACAAACTCGCTTAAGCGGAGCAGCGATATCGGTTGCCTCGCTTCCATTGGATCGTCCGAGCTGTTTCGATGTTCCATCGCGGAATCCATCGCAGAACGGAAACCTTTGAAATCGAATTGAGTGCCCCACGTCGGGTGGGTGCCCGGCTCGTTTCTGCTTGTGTCGATCCTGCTCGAGTCCTTCGTACTCGTGTCATTCATGCTCGGGTCGATCTCATCGCTGGGCGACTGGGAAATGGATTGCAAAATATCATAAGCGTTTTGGATGATATCCAAATTTTCGGGCGTCACTTGATCGTTGTTCCAAACCAAACCCACGACAAAACGGGTATGGCTGCGAAAAAGTTTCGCCAACGTCAGAATTTTTACACCCGATGAATGAAGGACATGAGGCAGGATCGTCGATTTTGAATTTTCCGCATTGCTGCTAATATCTAATAGCAGTTTCAACTGTTCACTCTCCAACGGCAACTCGTTGGATTCCGTGGTTGGCCCTGTGACAGCCCGACAGTGTTCACGAAACTCCTCGTCTAACAATCGCCAGACCCAGACAGCATCGGCACCCGTCAAACTGGCGAATGACGCCATCAATTCTTGGAAAAAAAACCGATCGTCAAGATCCGCAGCGGTCAGTTTTTCAAAATCGTTTGGTATTTGACAATTCTTCATTAAGTCTGGACCATGAAACGTGTGACTACATCAGTATCCTATCGACTTCGCGCCATTCAACGAAGAGCGAGCAAGTTGCGCTCGGCTTCGAATGAATCCCTGCGAGAAGCAAGCTTGACGGTCAAATATCGTCGCAGTTGTGACCGGAAATCCACCCGCTCGATGATCGATGCCCTCCCCATCGCGATCGAAGCGGCCCGCCGCAGCACGGGTTTAATCTTCCATGATGTTCAGGTTTTAGCTGGGATGCAACTCTGCTACGGAAAAATTGCCGAAATGAAAACAGGGGAAGGAAAAACCCTAACGGCGCTGTTACCGATCTATTATCACGCGCTCACTGATGGTGGCGTGCATGTCGTTACCGTCAACGATTATCTTGCCCAACGAGATTTGAATTACCTGCGCCCCGCATTCGAGTTGCTGGGAATTTCAGGAGCCGCGATCATGGGCGACAGCACCTCGGAACAACGTCGCGCTGCTTACCAAGCCGATGTCACGTATGCCAGTGGAAAAGAATTTGGGTTTGATTTTTTGCGTGATCGGATGCAATCGGAACCTTTGCGCCGAGTGCAGCGCGAGTTGAATTTTGCCTTGATCGATGAAGCCGATAGCGTGATGCTGGACGAGGCTCGTACTCCGCTGATCATTGGGCTGCCCAGTGAAGTTGGCGGCGACTCGCGAATGCTGGCCTTTCGTTGGGCGGCACAACAAGCCGAACAATTTTCCGAACCATTGCATTATCAATATCTCCAACAAAAGCAGACCGTTGAACTACTACCTGCGGGCAAGTTGTTGGCCAGAGAATTGAGCTTAAAGCAGCCTGGCTTGGCAGGTTCCTTGCCGCGATTGTTTCAAACGCTTCAAAACGCCATCAAAGTCCGACGTGATTTTTCGTTGGACAAAAACTATGCCCTGGTCGATGGAAAGGTCGTCATCATCGATGAATTTACCGGCCGCCCAGCCGAAGGACGACAATGGCAACAGGGAATTCATCAAGCGGTCGAAGCCAAAGAAGGGGTGGAGATTTCGCCTGACACGAAAACGGCCGCAACGATCACCATGCAGGCTTTCTTGAAACGTTATCGCGTCATGGCTGGCATGACCGGTACCGCTTGGACGTCACGCCGCGAGCTGAAAGTCGTGTACGATAAAAAAGTGGTCCGCATTCCAACGCATCGACCGACCCGACGGACACAGTATCCGACGCTGATCGCAGCCACCATCGATCAGAAAATGCAATTGATCGCGACGGAAACTGCAGCCCTGTTGCGAGCGGGGCGGGCCGTTCTGATCGGCACACGTTCGGTAGAAAAATCGGAATCGCTCTCGCGGGTGCTTGCCCAGTTGAGCATTGAACATCAAGTCCTCAATGCGCGGTTTGTTCAGCAAGAAGCAGAAATCATCGCTTTGGCCGGTCAAGCGGGAAAGGTTACGGTAGCCACCAACATGGCAGGTCGGGGCACCGACATTCAATTGGACGATGCGGTGCGCGCTGCCGGTGGCTTGCATGTTGTTTTGACAGAGATCCACGACAGCCAGCGAATCGATTGGCAACTCATCGGACGCTGTTCACGACAAGGCGACCCAGGTAGCTTTAGGATTTTCTTAAGTCTCGACGATGAAATTTTGACCTCTGCCTATGGTCCACAGCGGGCCGCCAAAATTCGCGCTCGCTTACTACGAGAGCCGAATCTTTCAGCACGCTACGAACGAATTTTTCGATTCGCTCAGATGAAAATCGAAGATCGCCAATTGGTCGATCGAAAGATTCTCACACGGCAAGATCGCGACCGACAAAAACTTGCCTACAGTGCCGGAATCGACCCCTATTTGGATACCATTTATTGAGTCGATGCAAATACTAATGAAGTTCGATTTCGCTGAACTTGAATCCATCGGAGGCATTGAATCCCCCGAGTTTCACGTCATTTTGATTGCGGATCAGCGCATATTATTTTGACTTTTTTCGGATGATCGATGATTTGTTTGTGGAAGAAGAGAGCACCCGCCTTTATCATAGCTTGCAAGCGCAGCGACGTTGCTTTACCAACTTTTTTGCAAATTTCGGCTTGCGATTTTCTCTCGAAGTGAAAACTCGATCCGCTCTGCGCAAATTCGCTTTGTGCTTTTCCAGCCATCGAAAAGCCGATATTTCGCGTCGCTTGCTACTTACCAACGCTGCCTAAAGTACTTCCATTTTGCCTCTGTGATCAGGGTGTTGCTATGAAACCGTCGAAGTTTTCGTTGACGTCCCAACTGAGACCCATTCAAAAATTCTTCAGTAGTAATCAGCGGCGAGCAAGTTCGATTCAGCCGTTTGAGTTTCAGATGGAGCTACTCGAACCAAGGATCATGCTCGCGGCCGATCTTGGTGAGTTGATTTTCCAAGGCAACTTTGAAGACGTTTCCTTGGGCGCCGGACAGTTTGGTTTCTTTGCCGAAGTTTCAGGTCTGACGGCTACCGCAGCTCCCGTCGAAGTCCAAAACAATCCAAGGTCCGTCGGGCCTGCTTCCGAAGGTCAAAACCATCTGGAACTCGATGGGGTCAATGGTGTGTTCGTCAACTTGGACGGTGGTGCCATCGCCGATCGTTTGACTTTAAAAGTCGATTATTCGGCGCGTCCGCGGGTTTCAGCGCAGCAAAGTGCGATTGAAGTTTTATGGAACGGAAACATCATCCAAACGCTCGCCGCAGATGGCACGCGTCTTCGGTCAACTGACTTTCATGAGTTCGAGATTGAACTACCGGGAACAACGGGTCGATTGGAGTTTCGCTCTAACTCACCGAACGACGAACTCGGAATGGGAGGCTTGATTGACAATATCCGCGTCTACCAAAAGCTCGGACCATTGGAGTTGTCCGCCATTCCCGATCAAATCATTCCGCTCGGAAGTCAACTCGAAATCACTGCGACGCTTGCGCCACCCAATCAAGATTTGGCTGGCGCGGTTTATTCACTCAGCGGCGCGCCCGCAGGAATGCAAATCGATTCGCAAACCGGACAAATCACGTGGACTGCGTCCCAAACCAATATCGATAACTCGCCCTCCTCGGATGGCGAAATCAAAGTTGGTGATCCGGTCCTACAATTCAAATCAAGTTTTGAAGACGTCGATGTCGCGTCCGGAGGATTCGCTTTTTTCGATTCTTCATCTGGTTTTTTCGCGACGGGCGGTAAATTCGAAATCCAGGATAACCATCCATCCGTTGGGGCGGCTTCTGATGGCAAGCAGCTTCTGGAACTGGATGGACTGAATGGTATCTACCGCGACGTCGCGACGGTGCAGGGAGATCAATACGAACTCGTTTTTGATTATTCACCTCGCCCCCGACTGGCCGGACAACAAAACGCGATCGAAGTCTGGTGGAATGGCAATTTGCTGGAGACGGTAGTCGCTGACGGGAAAGGACTTCGCAGCACCAATTTCAAAGAGTATCGGTTTGATTTGTCCGGCTTCACCGGCGACTTAACGCGTCTCGAGTTTCGCTCCAACAGTCCCGATGATGAATTCGGATTGGGCGGACTGTTGGACAATATCCGATTGTACCATCGGCCTGTCGAAGTCATTGAAGAACCGAAAGGTAAATTCATGGTCACCGTCACGGTGACCGATCCCAACGGACGGACCGACACCGAAGACTTTCTTGTCTGCGTCGAAGACTCGGGCGGGAATGAACCGATCGTCTTGGCCGAACGAACCGATTTTGAGTCGACTTATTCCGAGCAAGTATTCATTACCGAAGACACCAAAGCGTTGGTCATCGAATTTGCTGACGAATTTGACAAAACCGATGCGGATTTTATCAATGATGCTTTCGAGATCGCTTTGCTCGATCAGGCTGGCAATTCGTTGGTTCATACATTCGCCGCTGATCGCGATGCGTTCTTTAATTTTACGGAAGACGAATTGGTATCGACTGGCGTGAATACCGTCGTGACAGGAACAACGGTTCGGCTGGATCTTTCACATATTGCCGTGGGAACGACAGCCAATTTGGTTTTCCGTTTGGTCAACAACGATGCCGATACCAACACCGAGGTTCGCATCAACAGTATTTCGACCACCGATACGAAGTTGGATACGCCGATCGGTGCGAGTTTCGCAGCGCGGGCGTTGGCGTCAGTTCCGGCGATGATTGATTTCGATGGTCTGACCGATGTGACGGGTAGTTTGCAAATCGATTATGGGCAGACTTCGTTCGACGCAGCGGCCACGACACTCTATTCGAATGTGAGATTTACTAACCTCGCCAATCAGCCCATCGATGGTCCATTTGTGTTGGTGGTGCGGTCGATCTCCGATCCGAATGTTGTCGTGGTTGGTTCCAATGGGATGACGCCGGAAGGTGACCGTTATTATTTGCTGGAGGATGCGACCGGTACAAACACCATCGCAGCGGGCGCAACCACGTTGGCTCTGACGCTGGCTTTCTTCAATCCAGGAGGACGGCAATTTGACTACCAACTCGCTGTGTTGGCTCAACCAAACAGGGCACCTCAATTCGTCTCGAATCCAAGTACCGAAGGCGAAGCGGACGTTGCTTATACCTATGACGCGGACGCCGAAGATCCGGATGCGGATGTGCTAACCTATCAATTGTTGGCCGGACCTAGCGGTGCGACAATCGATAGTCAAACGGGGCGCATTGAATGGCTGCCCGCGATGACGGACCTTGGTCGCCACACCGTGATCGTGGAAGTCACCGACGGTCGCGGTGGCAAAGACAGGCAGCAATACAATATTGAAATCGTCGAGGATCGACCGAATCGACCACCCGTGATTGTTTCCACTCCGGTGGTAGAGACTTATTTGTCGCCAGAAAAATTGGCGACGGCTGGCAATTTGGTGATCAATGGCGACTTTTCGCTTGGCAACTCAGGCTTCGCAACCGACTACTTTCACGCGCCAACCAATATTTTTAATGCCAGAACCTATGCGGTTGTCACGGATCCTCGCAGCGTACATGGATCTGCAACCAGCTACGGTGATCACACGACGGGCACGGGAAATATGTTGGCCGTCAACGGATCAACGACGCCGGGCGATATTGTCTGGGAACAAACGATCAGTGTCAGCAGCGATTCGACTTACGACTTTGCGGCCGTAATTTCGTCATGGGTTGCGGACTTTCCGGCGGAATTGGCGTTCACCGTAAACGGCGTTGAAATTGGACAGCTCACTGCGTCGACTACGACAGCGGTCTGGGATCTGTTTTTTGCGACCTGGAATTCGGGTGATGCGACGACCGCAACGATCAGAATTATCAACGGCAATCTCGCGGGTGGTGGCAACGATTTCGCTCTTGATGATATTTATTTCGGTGGACCACGATTCTCGGACCCCAATTATCAATACCAAGTCGTCGCGATCGATCCTGATATCGACCCAATCGCTTATGAGCTGATTGAAGGTCCCGAGGGAATGCGAATCGACGCCGCGACGGGATTGATCGGTTGGAGTCCGACTGGTGAGCAAATCGGGATTCACTCGGTCATTGTCAGTGCGAATGATGGTCGCGGCGGAACGGCGACACAGGAGTATCAGTTGCGCGTGCTGGCCGATCCGACCAATACGAGTCCGGTCATTGTCAGCGATCCGCTCGATGATTTCTTTGTTCCTGGTTTCTCGAATCCTGCTTCCGGCAATGTATCGCCGCAGCGGATTAGTTTGAATCTGGCCAATGGCGAAACGTTCGAAGGCACCGTTTCCATCACGCTGCCGGATTCGGCAGCGCGATTTGCTGATATTGTGCTGGCGGTGGATGAGTCGGCTTCGATGGGAGGCGACCAAGCTTGGGTGGCCGAAATGATCCCGCTGCTCGATGCAGCTTTGATTGCGGAAGGGATTGGCGCCACGGCTGAAAATCCTAACCGGTTTGCCATCATCGGGTTTGGCGGGGGAAGGGATGGGATTACCGTCGGTCACTTCCTCAATAGCCAGAAAAAATCTCGGTACACATTGTACGGACCTAATAATTCGGTCGTCGCCACCGGTAACTTCAACGATGTATTGCCCGACGAATTGCTAAACCTAAACCTGCCCGATGATGGACGTTACGTCTTGGTGGTTGAAGCCCAGAACAGCAACGATCTGGCCTCTGGAATTGAGATTGGGATTGTGGGTCAGACCGGTGAGAGTGTGCGGACCGAATCGCTCATCCTTAATCAAGT
>JBGSKR010000129.1:0-4264 GCA_041741135.1 Mariniblastus sp. | reverse complement strand
ACGAGAAATTCTAGGATAAGAACGTCGCTCGCACTGTCTTAGCTTGGACATTTTTGTCCGAGCACTGCGCCTTGACGTAGCTTGGACATTTTTGTCCGAGCACTGAGCCTTGACGTAGCTAGGACATTCCTGTCCGAGCATCATTCAACCCGACGGACAGGAATGTCCATCGTACTTTTATCGTTCTACCAAACTTGAATCGCTGGTTCCAAATGGATTTCTAAACGCTCCGCGACTTGCGTTTTTACCAAATCCATCAGTCGCAAAAGATCGCTGCTGGTCGCGCCAGGTCGCGCGACAAAGAAGTTCGAATTTTGATCGGAAATTTCGACATTGCCAACCTTCGTGCCTTTTAGTCCCGCCGCATCAATCAGTTTGGTCGCCGAATCGCCACCGTGGTCTTTGAAAATGTAAGTTGCGTTTTCATCGGAAAGCGGACGCGACGCGCGGCGAACGATCCACAGTTTCTGCAAGCGTTTGGTCAACTCGCTCGCATCCTCCAATTCGAATTCAAACTTCGCACCGAGAATCACCAGTTCCGATAGACTACTTTGTCGATAAGAAAACGACAAAGCGTCGCGCTCACGCGTCAATCGCTCGCCGCCTCGCGTGAGGACTTCCGCCGATTGAACCCAAGTCCCAATGTCGACGCCTTGGGCGCCGGTATTGTTGTGCAATGCCCCACCGACGGTTCCAGGAATGCCGACCAATTGCTCAGGTCCAGAAAATCCTTCGCGCACCGCTGATGAAATGAAATGCGAGATGTTCGTGCCCCCACCAACTTTCATTGTGTTTCCCTCGATCGAGATCGAGCAAAATTCAGGAGCAGATAACTGGATCACAAGTCCGGAGACGCCTTCATCGCGAATCAGTAAATTGGTTCCACCTCCGAGCAAGCGGATTGGCAGATTGTTTTCGCTGAAACGTTTGATCAATCCCTCAAGTTCCGACACCGTCGTGGGTTCGGCGAAATACTCGGCGGGACCACCAATTTTTAAGCGAGTGTAGGGAGCGAGCGGTTCATTTTCGCGCACGATATGTTCAAAATCAGCAATCAGATTCACAGTGTTTTTACCTCTACCAATAGCGTTCTAGAACAATATGTCCGGGTGACTTTTTGCGGTGCAGCTTCATGGATCGTTTTTCTAGCAACTCTTCCATCGAGGTCAACATGGCGGGATTGCCGCATAACATCACCGATGAATTGTCGGGACGCATCTTGATTTCAGTGACCTGCTCAAGCGTTCCGTGCTCCAACAAATCTGGAATTCGGCCTTTGAGTTTTCCGGGGATATCCTCACGTGTCAAAGTTTGTAACAACTGAAAACGATTCGGATAAGCCTCTTCGTACGATTTTAGTTCGGCAGTGTAAGCCAAGTCAGCAGCAGCGCGAACGCCATGCACAACGACGATCTTTTCGAATTTTTCCCAAGGTTCGCTGGTTCGCAGCATCGCGATATATGGTGCCAGTCCGGTGCCGGTCGCAAATAGCCACAAAACCTCTGCAGGTGGAGTTTTCTCCAGCGTAAAACTCCCGGCAGCCGACTCCGAGACTTGAACGGAATCTCCTTCTTCCAATTTAAATAACTTGGGAGTTAGTTCTCCGTCTTCGACAACGACGATGAAAAAGTCCAGCACATTGCCATACGGTGACGCAACCGAATAAGGTCGGTTGATTAGTTTTGGTTCGGCGTCTTCGTTCTCGCGATGATAAATTCCCAATTGCAAAAATTGGCCGGGAACGAACGGAGCAACTTCGGGAGCTTGAACGCGGAAAGTGATCAGTCCGGGCGACCAGATTTTCCGCTCAACAATGATTCCTTCACACCATTTCGGCATAGTTGATCTCGATTTTTGGAGGAGTGCAAACGTCGTTCGATTTCAAGATTGTAACGGTTTGCGAGACGAGATTTAAGTCGAGCGACGGATAAAAGTTTGCCGTGGCCGATACTGTTCCATGAGGCTCTCGCATATGAGCACGATTCACAGGCTGGAAGCGGATGTCACAGGGGGCTAGAACTCAACGCTACTTCATTCAGTCGACTGCGGCGATGGCAAAATGGCTTCTGAACCATTGTATGCCAACCATCGCTGGCTTAAACGTAGGACAGCGAAAATAGCGATGCCAAGGATCACGCCCAAGGCATCGAATCCAGTGTCCCGCAACGTTGGACTTCGCCCTTTTAGAAATAACTGAATTCCTTCGGTCGCACTTGCCAACAAGGCAAATCCGATCACCCAATGCGTCCGAGAGATCGAAAGCCGTTTTCGATACAATAATGTCACCATTGCCAGCCCGGCAAAGCAAAACACATGGCCGACTTTGCCAGCCGATCCACGAAAGAAAAAAACGCTCGGCAGACGATGGTTGAGGTAATTGATCACTTGGTCGAGCGGTTGCAAAAGTTGCCCCAAAATACTGGAGGGCAGAGCCACGCCAACACCAAGAACCACCATCAAGCCCACCGAAATCCACAATGCCTTGCGATGCCCATGATGCCATAAAAAAGCTGCCGTTCGACAACCAAAAATTCCCCAGACCCCAATCAGCAGATAAAAGGTAGGCAGCACGATAGCAGCAGGAACTATCCAACCCAAACCTACGGTCATGGTTGTCAAGATTGCAAATACAATCAAAAACTTGGCGTGCTGCCGTTGCTTTTCCGCAAAAACAATCGATGGAGATTCAATAGACACAGTATCACAAACTTGTGGTAGCGAATACGAAAAGGGAATCGAATCGGAAATTAACATGATGAAAAGTAGCTTTTTTCAGCTGAAAATCCGATTAAATTCTCGTTAAGTTTTCAGAAAAACTATCGAGATCGCCCACGACCTTTGTTGCGACTGCCACCATTGCCACCGTTACCATTGCGGTTTCGATTGCGATTGCCCGAACCGGAGTGGTTTTTGATGTTGGCGTCGACCATGACAGCAACGGCTTCCGCCCAGGTGGGAAAACTGGTCACCGTTCCGGCGTCATCATCCTCTTCATCGTCGGCCACTGATCGGGTCTTGCTGCCTGCTCGCGGCGGCGATTGATTGCTACCGCTGCGGGAGGGTCGACGATGAATCTCATCATATTGGTCGTTGTCGAACTGTGAGGATACGTCATCGTCGCCTTCGATATCTTCGTGCTGGTCGTCAGAGGTGTTGCCAACGGACTGGGTCTCCTCGCGCGACCGCCCGCTCTTACCTCGTCGGCGTCGCGAACGGCGGCTTTTGCTACGCGGCGACTCGCCATCCGATTCTCGCTCCAAGTCACGATCTGATTCGACGTCCGAATCAGAAACAACATCGTCCAATTCCCAGTCAAAATCAACGTCGCTGGTATCGTCTTGATTGCTAGGAGGTCGTCGCCCCCCGCCCGTTGACGAACTAACGTGCTCGCTGCGATGGTCCTTGTTTTTGCTTTGCTCATTGCGTTGGTCGCCTCGTTGAGCGCTTCGGTGAGGCGACGCCGAAGACCGAGAGTCATTACGCGACGTTGACGGTTCCGCTTTCTTATTGCTAGGCGTCGACCATCCAATCTCATCGACAGATTCGACACGATCTTCAGAAGGCTCCAAGTCTTGGCGAACATCCGAAGTTTTATTCTCTTCCGATTGATTGCGCCCGCGTCCTCTTCCACGACGACGGCGAGATTTGCGGCGCGGTGTGGAATCAGGATTCTCGGCATCTGGTTGCGACTGACGCGGTGCGGTTGAACGATCGTTTGAGATCTCCAATGCATCGACGTCCTCTGCTTCGATTTCGACATGGGCGCGTCCGCGATCACGATTATAATCCCGTTCGCGGTTCTGGTCACGGTCACGGCTTTGAACTCGATCGCGGTTTGGGTCGCGGTCGCGATCACGGTTTTGGTCACGATCACGCGAATTAGTTGAAGGCACTTTGGCTGAATCTCGCGAGTCGCTACTTGATTCATTGCGTGAGTCCGAGCGACCACCTTCAGGTCGGCGTCGGCGTCTGCCAACTTTTTCTTCTTCGCCATCGCGATAAGGAGATTCGTCGAGCTCTTCAATTTCGAATTCGAGAAACTCATCGCCATCGTCGGTCAAATTTACCGCGACAATGGGAGGAGCATCATTTTCAGAGTCATCGTCGAGGAAACTACTTCGCGGCGCATTTGAAGGTTGAAACATCGTTGCCAGCGGAGTTGAGTCTTCCGGGTTTGGAATAGGCTCAAAACCAAAAAAGTCAGTTTTTCCGGAAACTGGTTTTGCAGGAGCTGGCGGCGGGCCGGTTGGCGCTACTTTCGAGG
>JBGSKR010000128.1:0-8162 GCA_041741135.1 Mariniblastus sp. | reverse complement strand
GCAACGAAACTGCGATGTGACCCTTCACCGCTTCTGAATGCAGCAGAGCAACGGCCAGTCTTCCAACCAATAGAACTGGAACTAGTTTGGTTGACGGGGTAACTTCGCCCAGCCAGATTGCGCCGGAGGTTAGGCCATCGCTGGCGAGGCGCAGCGGGATTTGATTCAGCGATTCCCTCAATTGATCCCACTGCGATTTTTGCAAGATGCAGAACTGCGCTTCCGCACCGCGCGATAGTTGCTTGCTCAATCGCTGAGCGATGTGACCCATCGTGGTTCGCGGATTCAGCTCGACCAGCGGTTTGATTTTCAGCTCATCGGAATGCGGCTCGCGATAAACAAACGCATCAATTCCAAAATGACCGCAGAAGCCGCGTGACTTAAGTTCCGGAACGACTCTCTCGGCCAACCAATCCGCCGTGTCTTGCAGACGCGCACCGCGATGGGCAAGTAGAAACCGTTTTACCGCTTCATCGCAACCTGCGAGTGGCGTGCCCAAACGAGTACCTGCGTAACGTCTGCCGCCAGTCACCAGCGGTCGCGTCCAACCGAGATAGTTTGCCGCATCCCCATCGTGCGGGAGATGCCACAGAAAAGAAAGATCGACGACGCGGTTCAGTTCTGGCTCGATGATTAGCGATTGTGGCTGCGCGAGAACCGAACCCAACCAAGCGTAGTCTTGCAGGCTGAGCGGCGAGTGGCAATCAAGTCGTCGTTGACCTCGACCGGATGACGACAAATCTGTTTTCGCAATTGCCGATGGATATCCTCGCTCGGCGATTCTCAAAAGCGCAACAGGAACTTCTTCGATGGTCTGTACCACAGTTCCCACGCAATCGATCGAGCAAAACCAGTCGGGGTGTGGGACGTTTGATATCGGTGATAGGCAATGCTGTGAAGCATTTTTTAGCGGAACGGCGCGAGCCGTCCGGTGACCTCCGTTCGTGACGAACCGGAGGGCTTGCGCCCAACCGCTACAATCGCTCGATTTCGCAAGCAAGAGATGCTTCACCGCGTGCGCGGAAGCGACATTGCTGCGATCAAGCCACTGGCCCAAACGGTCGGTCGACCACGATTTCCGAAACATTTCGATCTGCAAGTCATTCCAAATCGGTGGCTGGTGATGGGCGGAGTTACAAAGCGGTTCTGCAATCGCGATATTTCGCGGCGTCCAAGCCCACGGACTAAAATCGTGCAGTTTGCGCTGCGACAGTTCGTGCGCATCTTCGAAGCGAACGAACTCCGGCAACTTGAATCCGGCGTCAATCAATTGTTTCAGCAGCTCACGTGACGGTAAGCGACGAACCAGCATCACGTCGTCTTGTCGTGCCATCGCGACCATCACCAGTTCCAGGTCTGTCGCCAGTTGGCCCGCGAGATGATTCGGTTCACGCTGATCGGACAATTCGATTTCAGCGGCGGGATCGAACCAGCGAACGCTCGGAGCGCGGCCGCGCGATTGGCGATAGACTTCGATCGCATCAATAAAGTCTTCGCTCAATCCGGCTTCCATTCTTCCAGCGCGATTGAAGGCACCGCGCGGTCCGCGACCACGTTGCGGCGAGAGCGGAAACTCAAGCTGTTCTTGATAGGCTTCCCAATCGGTTTGGTGTGGTTTTTTCCATTGGCGGAACCAGTGTAAGCCATGTTGCACGTGTCCGATTTCATCCTGATAAATTTTCTGCAGCAACTGAGCCGTTTCCGCGTCACCGATTTTTTCGAAAACGCCCGCAAAGTGCAAACTGTAGTCGAGGTTGGCTTGTTCAAAAGTCAAACTCAATCGTGACACGAAATCCAGCGGCGACTGCATCGGTTCAACGGCTCGCCAGAATTGTCCGCTCAACGGGAAACTACCAAACTCGATGCCGCAATCTTTCATCCGCCGCAGGTACATGCGAGTGTGTTCTTGCTCCTCCTGCAAGGTGACCAATACGCCTTGGCGAAACGCCAGCGGAGCGTCGGGAAATTTCAGCAACGTCAGCGCCATCAATTCCGTGGCGAGCAATTCGTGATTGGCGAGGAAGTGCAAAAGCTGCCCCCGCGCCCATTCGTGTTCGAGTTGTTCGTCGGACGGTGGCGACAAGTTTTCGCCTTTGCCGTGCTTCATTTCCAGTCCACGCGGTCGCGCAGGCGAGCGCAGCGATTCCACGCGCAGGCTGCGTGAGCGATCAGCCGAATGAGTCAGCCGATCGGGGACGAGCAGTTTGTCGTCGAGCGTGTTTCCGAATACGATTTGTTCGGCAAATTCGGTGATGTTCATCTTTTCCCTTATTCGCTCAATTCGCCTTCGTTGGGGCGGTTATTCAGATTTACTCGTCAGCATACTGGAAAAACTTTTTTTTGATGTCAGAATCTTAAACGTTCGAGGCTTTTACTCCAATCTGGTTTTGCGAAGGAGAACAGTGATGCCACTTTTTGAAGTTGAAACAGAAGCACATATCATTATCACTTGGGCGGAGAATGAAGGGGCAGCGACGGATGTCGCAGAAGATTCGTACCCCGGTGAAAATATCGTTCGATTGACTAAACGGCCGCGAGATAGTTGGGTCATTTCGAAGGGCGTGTTGGGGTTGACGGAGAAGGCTGATCCCTGCGGTGTTGCTCGCGATTGTCTGGCCAAAGCTTGCGGCGATAAAGTCCATGCGATCCGGTTGTACATGTCCGAGACGGGCAACGATCTTGAACAATCGCGCCGCGCGATCGAATCCAATATGGTGATGGGCTGGTAGGTCGAAAGTAGTTGGGAGTTTTCAGACTTGAGTTTTCAGTACCGTCGCTGATGTCGTGAGACTTCAGAATCTTCAATCGTTATCACGGAGCGACTCAGGTTGCTCCGTTTTTGTTTTGATGCGTAATTTGATCGCCAAACTTCAACTTAAACACTGAGCACCCCAAACAAGTACGCCTATCGGCTAACCGTTAAACGACCTTGGGCCAAACTACTGCCAATTGAAAACTGCCAACTGCCAACTGCCAACTGCCAACTGCCAACTGAAAACTGAAAACTGAAAACTGAAAACTGAAAACTGAAAACTGAAAACTGAAAACTGAAAACTGAAAACTGAAAACTGAAAACTGAAAACTGAAAACTGAAAACTGAAAACTGAAAACTCACGATGCCGCTCATTTCCCTTACTAACATTACGAAGAACTACCGCTCGATGCGGGCGCTCGATGATGTTTCGTTGGAGATGGATGCAGGAATCACTGGCTTGCTGGGGCCCAACGGTGCGGGCAAATCAACGCTAATTAAATTGATTCTCGGATTGGTAAAAATCAGTTCGGGCTCTGGCTCGATTCTCGGGCATCGACTGGGGCGAGATGGTCGGCAGATTCGCAACAAAATTGGCTACATGCCAGAAGACGATTGCTATATTCCTGGCATGTCCGGTGTCGAAGTCGTGCAGTTCTCCGCTTGCCTCGCGGGCTTGCCGCAAGTCGAGGCGCTTCGCCGCGCTCACGAGATTTTGGATTTCTGTGGAATGAAGCAAGAGCGGTATCGCACGATCGACACTTATTCAACCGGCATGAGACAGAAGACAAAATTTGCGGCAGCGATTGTACATGATCCGGAGTTTCTGATTTTTGACGAACCGACATCAGGGCTTGATCCAGAAGAACGCGAAGCGCTGCTCAATCGCATCAAGTTACTCAGCCGAACTGCTGGGAAATCGGTGCTGATCTCGACGCATATTTTGCCGGATGTGCAAGCGATTTGCGACGATGTTTTGATCCTCTCCCAAGGCAAAGTTGTTTTAAAGGATCGATTGGAAAATCTGAACCGAACGACTTCCCCCACCATTCGTTTTCGTGTGCTCGGTGATGCAAGCTTGATGATGGCTTGTTTAACTGAGCAGGGTTTGACGGCCACGCAGAAGTTTGATGGTCAGATTGCGCTCGAAGGTACGCATGACGTGAGCGATGACTTGGTTGAACGAATTTGGAGTGCGGCGAGGACGACGGGATCGACGGTGCAATCAATCACGCCTGCTCGCAATTCGCTCGAGGAGATATTTTTGTCGACAGTAAACGCAACGCGGGAGGCGACTCATGCCGCTTCATGATGTCGGTTATCGAAAATGGCAAGGCCAGCCAACGTCGCAAATTTCCCGATTCCAGATCATTACCTCGACCGGAATTCGCTTGGCGTCTGAATCGCGTTGGGTGCGGCGGATGCTGTTTTTTGCTTGGCTGCCGGTGATGTACTGGGGCGTGGGGTTTTTCGTCATCGAACGTGCGATGGAAAGTGATTCGAATATTGTGACCGACACGATGGAGGCCGCTAATTTGCCACCGTTGGCAGTCGCGGTTGCGAAACAACATACTCGTCCTTTTAACGATCCAGTCAAGATTTCGAGACTGTTGCGGAATCAGTTTCAAATGATTCCTCAAGTTGAGATGTTGGCGTTTACGATTGAGACGGGTGATCAAACGCAGACGCGCAATATCGTATGGCGTTGGCTGTTGATGACGTTTTTTCGGTATCCGCAAGCGTTATTGATTTTGTTTTTAATTGGCTCGATTGCTCCACCGCTGATTTCGCGAGACATTCGCTCGCGGGCGTTTCTGTTGTATTTTTCTCGTCCAATTGGGAAACTCGAGTACATTTTTGGCAAGTTGTGCGTACCGATGGGTTTCATTGTGTTCGTCACGACGTTGCCGGCCTTGGCGTTGTATGTATTTGCAATTTTGATGTCGCCGGATTTGTCAGTGTTCTGGGCGACGTGGGATATTCCGATTCGGATTTTGCTTGCAACGGTGGCATTGGTAATTCCCACGGCTTCGCTGGCGCTCATGTTGTCGTCTTTGACGCAGGAGTCGCGGTACGCAAGTTTTGCCTGGTTTACGGTTTGGGCGCTCGGTCATGGAGCTTGGGTCGCCGTCTTGTTTGCCACTGCGATTCAGTTAGGACGTCCGCCGATGTATGCGGTGGTGATGGAAAGTGCGACAGTGAAAAACTGGTCGGTGCTTTCGCTATACAACAATCTGGGAGATGTCCAGGCGTGGATTTTCGGCTTCGTTCCATTCGAAGACGTCTGGAAGGGCGTGGTGATGTTGGGGGCAGTTTCGCTCGTTTCGTTGGTCGTGCTGTATCGCCGAGTGGCGGCGCCAATCGGGGTGTAGATAATGATTGAACTTGAGAGCGCCACGAAGCTCTACAAAACCGTGATTGGGGTCAACGACATTACGTTGACTTTAGCGCCTGGAACCTATGGTTTATTGGGCCCGAATGGATCTGGAAAAACAACCTTGATCAATTTGATTCTGGGGCAGCTTAAACCAACACTTGGGGCGGTCAAACTGTTTGGGGAGAATCCATGGAAGCGGAGTGGGTTGCTACGACGCGTGGGGCTTTGTCCGGCGCTTGAGGTGACTTATCCGCGTGTCACGGCGTTGGAGTGGGTGACTTACCTCGTGGAGTTGCACGGGTTTGGCTTCAACGAGAGCGAGCGACGTGCGAAAGACGCTCTCGAGACGGTGAAGCTAACGCAGGCAATGCGGCGACCGATGCGAGATTACTCGCTCGGAATGCGTCAGCGAGCGAAAATTGCTCAAGCGATCGCGCACGATCCGGAATTGCTGATCTTGGATGAGCCTTTCAATGGACTTGATCCGGTCGGCCGTTTCGAGATGACCGAATTTTTGCAGGGTTGGGCAGAGCAGGGGAAGAGTCTAATTTTAGCGAGTCATATTTTGCATGAAGTGGAAGCCGTGCATCCGTCTTTTTTGCTGATTTCAGGTGGGCGGTTGTTGGCGTCGGGTTCACCGGCGGAAGTTCGCGAAATTCTCGCGGACTCGCCCTACACGTTGCAGATTCGCACTTCCGATCCCCGACGTTTGGCCGGTTTGTTGGTCGAACATTGCGAATTGGAATCGTTGCGGTTTGAAAGTGCGGACCGGTTTTCGGTGACGACTCGATCTGCGTCTCAAGTTTATCATTTGTTGCCGAAGTTGCTGGAAGAGCATGGCATCACGGTTTCGGAAATGGATTCGACGGATGATTCATTGAAGACGTTGTTTTCGACGCTGATGAAGATGCACCGCGGCGAGATGCATCGAGTGGAAGCGGTGCGATCATGACGAACTGGTTCCGAGGGACAATGTCCACATGTCGTTTTGAGTTACGGCGTTCGTTCACAACGCAGCGGACAGCCGTGTCACTGGTGTTGGCCTTGTTTCCGCCTGTCATGTTGGCTTTGATGATCGGTGCTGTGCAAGTTGCAGGTGCGGCGGCGCCGTTGAGTGGCGAGCTCGAACTGGCGAGGGCCGCTGAGATTTTGCGGAGTTCGACGCCGTTTGCGATTGTGTTTTTGGTTTCGCTGGTAACGCTGTTGTCTTTATTGTTGTGGGCCACTCCGAATGTGTATTCGGAGCTGGAGGGGAAAAGCTGGGCGTTTGTGGCAAGTCGACCCGGTGGGCGAGTTTCGATTTACGGCGGCAAGTTTTTGGCGGCAGTGATTGTTTCGTTTCTGATTGCGTTGATTGCTCTAACACTATGTGTGTTGGTGGCGAATCAACATTTGTCGCTTCCGCATCCGGAGCGATTGTGGTTGTCATTGCTGGCAATTTTCGCTCTCGCGTGTTTTGTTTATGGTGCCGTTTTCTCGATGTTAGGCGCGTTGTTTTTTAAGCGAGGCATGGTGGTCGCGGCTGGGTATTTGATTGGAAGTGAGGTGTTCCTCGCGACTGTGCCGGCAGTGGTTAGCAAGCTGACGATGAGGTATCACTTGCAAGAGCTAGGTATTCATTGGATCGGCTTCTTTGTGCCGTTTGACAGCGAGTACGAATACCGGGCACTTTTTGGAGAGGCTTGGCCCGTATGGTTGCTAATTTTGGTGCTGATCGGCGCGGGGATCGCGGCGCTGGTCATTGGTGGTTTTGCAATCACGAATAAAGAGTACATCACGTCGGAGGAAAATTAGCCGCCACGATCAAGGTGTGGCGGCGGGGCTCGCTCGCAAGTCTTTATCGGACCCTGGGTTTAGGGGACTGCCATCTGGATTTCGCTGATCAGGATTCCCTCGTTGGTTTCCTTCATCTTAACTGTGGAGAATCCATCTCGGTCTTTGAGATCGAAGCCAGCTTCAATCACCTCGTCTTTTTTTCGAAAACCTGTGGGCCGAGACCAGTCGACAAAACCCAAGAACTGCTGATTTTTTGCGCCTTCCGCCATTTTGAACTTTCCAGCCAGCAGTTGGGCTAAGATGGTTTCGCATTCTTGGGAGCTGAGATCCACTGGCGTTCCGATCCGATACTCTTTATCGCCAACCGTCAGGATTGTCCGCGTGGAGGTGAATGGCTTGCCCGCCCAGAAATCTCCTAATTGAATGTCGTCTTCCTTTGGTTCATCGTTCTTACGCCACCAATGCTTATTGGTGACAGATAGAGATTGGTATGAAACTTCATTGCCATCGGTTTGCTCCACTCCCAAAACAGTAATGCCAATCATCTCTGTGGGGCGAAGATAATAGGTGCGGATTTCCGCTACCTTTTCAATGCCCCGTTGTTTTGCGAGTTCGACAACAATTTTTGTCTGTTGTTCAGTCAATTCCCCTTTGGGGACATAGTTGGTTTTGATTTTATGCTCGTCAATAGTGCCGACCGGGTCGTCGGCAGCTTGGGCTGGAATTGTGGCAAGGATGGCAAGGGCTAGGACCGCCAACGTGGCGCTTTGGAGGAAAAGTTTTAATTGGTGACGCATCATGAGATTTCCTGCAAATTTGAAACGAATACAATCTGCACATCGAAAATTACAGATTGCACGAAATAGACTTGGGGTAGAGACGGAGCGGAACAAAAATTAGTTCCTCCCAATTTAAGATTCTTAGTCAACTTATGTCAGCGGGATTCGCAGGCCGTCGTAGCCCACGGCGATTCCCGGCGGAAGCGTGGGGTTAACGAGCGTGTAATCGGTGCTGCAAGAGCAATGCGTGAACCATGTTTGTTTTGGCTTCAAGATTTTACAAACCTCGAGCGCTTGTTCGATATTGAAATGTGTGATGTGTGGAGTTGGGCGAAGAGCGTCGAGCACTAAAGCGTCGAGGCCTTCGAGAAGCGGCCAACTGGCTTCTGGAATTTCATTCACGTCCGTGCAATAGGCGACGTTGCCGACACGAAACCCCAGCACATCAAATCGGGGGCCGTGCTTCAGTGGAATCGGA
>JBGSKR010000127.1:0-11138 GCA_041741135.1 Mariniblastus sp. | reverse complement strand
AGGTGGCATGAGGCAGCGGGTCGTGATTGCAATCGCGCTGAGTTGCAATCCGGATATTCTGCTGGCGGACGAACCCACGACGGCACTGGACGTGACGATTCAGGCACAAATTTTGCGACTGATGGATGATCTCAAATACAAAACAGGCACGGCGATTGTGTTGGTCACTCACGATCTGGGCGTGGTCGCGCAGTCGTGTGATCGTGTGATTGTGATGTACGCCGGACAGATTGTGGAGAATGCAACGGTGCATGAACTGTTTCATTCGCCCAAGCATCCGTACACGAAAGCTTTGCTCGATTCGATGCCGAAAGCCGGTGCGACGGAGCATCAATCTCGTTTGCCGGCGATCAAAGGCATGGTGCCGAGCCTGAAGAATCTGCCGATCGGTTGTCGCTTTCACGATCGCTGTCCGAAAGCGCAGGACAAATGCGTTGCGACTTTGCCTCCGCTGGAAACGTTGGCCGGTACCGATCCGCCGCGCACGGTTCGTTGTTATTTTCCGGTGGAAAGTTAGAGTCGTCGGACAGGAATGTCCAACCTACGGATTTAGAATGCAAATATCATGAACCAAGCTTCTCACAATTCGCCGCCCGTGCTGATTCGCGTTGAGAATCTCGTTAAGCATTTTCCCAAACGTGGAGGCGTGCTGAATCGCGTGATCGCCAAAGTTCATGCGCTTAACGATGTTAGCTTTGAGATTCGCAAGGGCGAAACGCTGGGCGTGGTTGGTGAAAGCGGTTGTGGAAAATCGACGCTAGGCAAAGTCCTCGTGCGTTTGCACGAGCCAACCTCTGGCAGAATCTTTTACGATGGCGTTGAGATCACGAATCTAAGCGCTCAAGAGCTGCGACCGATCCGCAAGAAAATGCAAATGATTTTTCAGGATCCTAATTCGTCACTCAATCCGCGAATGTCTGTTGGTGCGACGATCCGAGAGATCGCTAAATTTCACAAAACGATTCCAGCAGATCAAAGCACCAACGATTATGTGGCAGAGCTGTTGCAAACGGTCGGCATGCGTCCCGATGTGATCACCAAATATCCGCATGAGTTTTCCGGCGGACAGAAGCAGCGTATTGGCATTGCGCGGGCGTTGGCGGTGAAACCGGAGTTCATTATCGCTGACGAACCCGTCTCGGCTCTCGATGTTTCGATTCAGGCTCAGGTGCTGAATCTGATGATGGATTTGAAGAACAATTTTAATCTCACGATGTTGTTCATTTCGCATGACCTGAAAGTCATTGATCATTTTTGCGACCGAATGCTGGTGATGTATCTTGGCAATATCGTGGAAGAGATGCCTTGCGAAAACATTCACGGCGTCGCACTGCATCCCTATACAAAAGCTCTGTTGGCTGCCAATCCGATAACCGATCCCGACCAACGAAGTACATTAAAAGTGCTCGAAGGCGAAGTCCCGTCGCCTTACAACCCACCAGCCGGTTGTCCGTTTGTGACACGCTGTCCGATAAAAGTCGAGCGCTGCAAAATAGAAAATCCACCGCTGGTGCAGATCGGAAAAAATCACCGAGTCGCTTGTTGGGAGGTCAACTCGCCGCAAGCCAAATCGGTTCCGTACGCGGCAGTGGATCAAGTGTAGTTTATTGAGCAGTTGGGTTAAAAAATGTTTTGGTTAGAAGATCAATGAGTTAGTCTGATATTTTGTAACCGTTCACGGATTGTAGCCGGACTCGTGAGAGTTCGGAAATTCTACAAACAGATAAAACCGAAGTCTCACGACTTCGCCTACGAACCATGTGGATAAACGACATTTTTCAAAATCACCGTGAACGGTTACGACATTTTTTACCCCCAACATTTTTTAACCCATTTTAGTGACTCATTCAGCAATCGAGGAAAATCCTATCGCGGTCTCACCGCGATTGGTTTCATGGCCTCCATCGCCGCCATCAACTCGGTTTCGATTTTTTCGGCGAGCGCCGGTAGTTGCAATTGCGGGCCGCGAAAAGTTTGTTGAAGGAGTGATGTGGGCCGATTCGCGTCCCAAGCAACTAGCTTCGCTTGCGAACGGAGCCTTTCAAAACATTCCTGATCACCGACCAGATGAATCGTCCAACCAGCGCTTGCCGCGCTATTCAACACCTGATCGCGCAAATTCTTCGTGGCTGGACTGGTGTCCGTGACCCACAAGATTTCATTGGGCATGTTCGTTAAATGATCGAGCAATTCATGAATCGTCATGTCGGCAATCGGATGTCGCATTTCGCCGGCGATCTCGGCGGCTGGCTCAAGCACGAATCGGCGGAATGACATTCGCGGGTGCGGAATCGTGAGCGTTTCGTTTTCAAAGTGCTCGCTTCCGTACAGCAACAAATCCAGGTCGATTTTTCGTGCGCCCCAGCGGACTCGTCGCTCGCGACCGAGTTCAGTTTCGATATGAATCAACGCTTGGTGCAGCTCCGCAGGATTCAGCCTCGTTTGCACGGCAACCGCCGCGTTTAAGTAAATGGGTTGGCCGCTGGGGCCGCCCACGGGCGTTGTTCGAATCGGTTGGCTGGTGGCCATCATCGAAAGGCCAGCCACATCGCTTAAACGGGCCGTCGTTTGTTCGAAGATTAAGTCTTCGTCACCGAGATTGGAGCCGAAAGCAATCAGGCACTTGTTCACGCTGTTCCTCACGCCAATGAGCGGATCTGTTCTTCTCGTTCGTATAGGAATTCGCCAAAATTCTCTCGCATGCGTAGTGGAATTCGCCAGAATTCCCATTTGAGAAAAGGAACTCCGAAGAGTCCCACTACTGCAAAAAAATCTCACCCGCTTGCCACAAAAAAACGGTGACAAGACGTCCGATGTCTCATCACCGCGTTTACATGGTCGGTTGAAAATCTCAGCCTAAACCAAATCAAAAACAACTGCCAAGCGATCGACATCGTGTTGATCAAAAAATAATTACGCCCAATCGCGTTCAAGAACTCCGTCGCTTGATTATTTCTTTAATTGGCAAAAATAAGGGGCGTGGCATCCGCTCCACGACTCTCGTCGTCGACTGTCGGTTCCCTCAGTCGTCGCCACCCGAACTCGGAGAGATGCATCGTGACATCTCTTGATACAGTTTTTAAATTTCTGCGAGCAAAAAGGTGGTTAGCGTGCGGCGAAGCAGGGATCTAATGGGAAATCAAGGTTGAACGAAACGGTGTTGTAAAGGTGTGCGCCGCACTGTGTGGTCGTTGTTTCAACGTGGGATGACGCTGTCACGGAGAGCCATTCTCAAGAGATTGGTGAAATTGTCAAGCAATGTTTTTGAAAATTTTGTGATAAACAAAATTTGCAAGTTATTTGCTGAAAATGTACATCATGATCCCCGTGCCGTTTCTCATCCTTGTTCCCCGCGCGATGCGAGTCTGGAGTTCACGGGCGTGCGTATTCACCGCGAAGAATCGCGAAGGATCGGCGAGAAAGATTTTTGCTAACTCCCCCGACAAAAAAAAGTGGCGATGTTATGATAGCGATTATTAAGAATAAATGTAACCGTTCACGGATTGTAGCCGGTAGCCGGACTCGTGAGAGTTCGGAAATTGTACAAACAGATAAAACCGAAGTCTTACGACTTCGCCTACGAACCATGTGGATAAGCGACATTTTTCAAAATCACCGTGAACGGTTACGAATAAATTTACCGTGATGATCTGACCCATTTCAATCCGCGATATTTTACGCGAAGACAGCATCAGACCTACAGGAGCTTGATTGAGTTGAAAATTGTTCAGTACCCACATCCAACGTTGCGCTATAAATCCAAGCCGATTGCTCGTGTCGACCGCGAGCTAAAATTGATCGTTGCCGAGATGTTTGAATTGATGTACGACGCCCGCGGCATCGGTCTGGCGGCAAATCAAGTCGACTTGCCGCTGCAATTATTCGTGATCAATCTGACGGGCGATCCAGACACCGCCGAGGAGTTGGTCTTCATCAATCCGGTGGTTAGCAATCCAAAGGGGGTGAGCGAAGCCGAGGAAGGTTGTCTGAGTATTGTCGGTGTCAACGCGCAAGTCACCCGTCCCGAGCAAGTCCAGATTACCGCTTATGATCTCTCGGGCAATCCGATTGATCAGACGGTGGACGGTTTACTCGCTCGGGCCATCCAACATGAAAACGACCATTTGCAAGGCGTGCTGTTTACTGATCGCGTCGCCGAATCGGCGAAACGTTATGTCGCCGATGAATTAGAGGATTTTGAGATCGTGTATCAGAATCAGCGATCCACGGGCGAGATTCCCGACGATGAAACAATCTTCAATCGCTTGCGTGAAATCGAAGCCAAGTATTGTTGAGAAATTTATCAACCGCCGACCGCTAGCCTTGGGTATCGTCGATTCTTCGGCTGCCCATTGCCCATTGCCCATTGCCCACTGCCCACTGCCCACTTCAAACTTCTCACATGCCCATCCTTAAACGCGAAAACGACATCTTTCCTGAAACCCTGTTCAGTGACACGGCGATTTTGAACGATGCGGATCGAGAGTGGTGGTGCGTCTATACGCTGGTGCGACGCGAGAAGGAGTTGCTGCGTAAGCTAAGCACGCTGAAAGTAGCCCATTATGGACCGATGATTCCCAAGCGGTATCGGGCTCCCAATGGACGCTTGCGGACTTCTTTTATTCCGCTGTTTCCCAACTATGTGTTCATGCTGGCTAATGCCGATGAGCGCTCAATGGCGTTGGCGACGAACTGTATCTCGCGTTGCAATTTCATCACCGAACGAGAACAGATCATCCGTGATTTGGCGCAGATCTATCGAGTGGTTGATGCGGGAGTGCCGCTGACCCCGGAAGCCCGTCTCGAACCGGGCAACAAGGTCCGCGTTAAGTCTGGCCCGTTTGCTGGTTATGAAGGAACCGTCATACGCCGTCACGGCAAAACCCGTTTGCTGCTTTCGATTCACTATCTAGAACAGGGTGTTTCGATGGAAACGGATGAAGGCCTGCTCGAAGTTCTGGTATAGCCTGTCAATGTTCGGAATTCCGGATAATCGGCACGACTGTTGTAGGTTGCGTTCTCTGCCTGCGTAGCCAGCAACCTCTGTGTTTCAGGCTTTAAAATATCTTTGGGATGTTGCCCAAATGATTCCCGTGTTAGAATAGTGCAATCAGCTAAATTAACGCGAAAGCACTGGTTTTGCTGGCTTTTTCGGCCTAAGTTTTCGATAGGGGTGTCACCCACGGGAACGGAGTGCGCGCTGACTTAGGGTGACTTAGGCCAATGGCTTAATCCAAACAATTTTCGCTCGCTTTGTTATCTAAATCTATCAATCTTTGACCGCAGAACCCTTGACTCAATTCAATCCAAAATCAGTTTTTATCGCCGGTCATCAAGGCATGGTGGGCCAAGCTCTCGTGAGGGCTTTCCGATCTGCTGGAGCGGAAAATCTGATCCTCCGATCGCGTCGGGAACTTGACTTGTGCAATCAGTCCGATGTGCATGATTTCTTCCACCAGCAGCGGCCCGATCTTGTCATTTTCGCCGCCGCCAAGGTCGGTGGGATTCATGCCAACAATACTTATCCCGCCGAGTTCCTGTATCAAAACCTGATGATGGCCGTTAATTCCATTCATGCCGCTTATCAGGCTGGCGTCGGACGTTTTTTGTTCCTTGGTAGTACCTGTATTTATCCGCGAATGGCACTGCAACCGTTGCAAGAAGATTGTTTGCTGAGTGGGCCACTGGAGTCGACGAACGAGGCTTATGCACTAGCGAAAATTTCTGGGCTGAAGCTGTGTCAGTTTTATCGCTCGCAATATGGCGTGCTTTTTCATTCTGCCATGCCCACAAATCTTTACGGACCCGGTGACAATTATCATCGAGAAAATTCACACGTGTTGCCTGCCCTCATCCGTCGTTTTCACGAGGCAAAACTTAATAGCGACCCGAGCGTGACGATCTGGGGCAGTGGCACGCCGCGTCGCGAATTTTTGCATGTCGATGATCTCGCAAGTGGCTTGCTGCATTTATGCAGCCTCAAGAATCCGCCGGATCTCGTCAATGTCGGAACCGGCAGCGACATCACGATTTTAGAACTCGCACAAGCCGTGGCCCGTGTCGTTGGCTATCAAGGTGAAATCAAGACCGACCCGAGCAAGCCCGATGGTACGCCCGTCAAACGCACGGACATGGCTCGTATGCACGCCACCGGTTGGAGAGCTCGGATCGATTTGAACGAAGGTCTGGCCGCCACGTATCAAGATTTCTTGAGCGAAACACAACAACAAACCGTCCGAGCCGTTTGAGGATCATGAGTTCCGCAGTCAAATATCAGCCGAGCTATTCGATCAAGGACTACGAGCAGTGGGATGGCGATTGGGAATTGTGGAATGGCATTGCTGTTTCCATGTC
This sequence comes from Mariniblastus sp., assembly GCA_041741135.1. GTDB lineage: Bacteria > Planctomycetota > Planctomycetia > Pirellulales > Pirellulaceae > Mariniblastus. The sequence goes on along the minus strand of JBGSKR010000127.1, from coordinate 4,784 downwards.
GCCCTCGGCCGTGCCCGAGCATCAATACCTCGCGTCTCGGTTGACGATTTTAATTGGGGCACAACTCGACAACCAAGAAGTCTGTCGGAAGTGTGTCGTGGTGAACGAAATCGATTGGAAGGCCGATGTCAACACAGTCGTGCGGCCCGATGTGCTGATCACTTGCGATCCGCTTCCACTCAAACACATCCTCACGCCGCCTGTTTTTATCGCAGAAGTTCTTTCGCCTTCGACGGCTCATAAAGACCGCACGGCAAAGCGAGAACTTTATCAAGCTCTCAACGTTCCAGCTTATTTGATGCTCGACCCCGCTGATCGCTCGCTCGAATTTTTACGGTTGGGAAATGATGGCGTTTACAGAGCGGAAACTCTAGAGAACCAAACGATGGCTTTGCAGCTAACCGATCATTGCAGCATCAGCGTAAATCTGGAAACCTTGTTTCCATCATCAGCGGAAGCCGAGCGTTAGCGACGACGTAGATGGACATTCCTGTCCGTCGATTTAGGTAATGCTCGGACAGGAATGTCCAAGCTACAAAATCGATCACCCAAAATTTAATCGTGACCACACAGAAAAAATCTTCCGAACTACCCAGCTTTGCTGCCCAATGGGTTCAGCAATGGAAAGATGCCGCACCGCGACTGCAAGCGATTCGTGATGAAGAATTACGTCGACTTGGCGACGAACCCCCAAGCACAAATTGCCAATCGCAAAACGAAGTTCATCGAGTTTACGAGAAATGGCCCGAGCGACATGGAATGGTCATCATGCAGAAGTGGTTTATCCGTCGCCATTTATTGAATACTGTGGCTGACCAGAAAACGCTTTCAGTTAATCGGGCCAGCGATCTTCTCGATAATGTCTGACTTTGCAATCAATGATCTAATTCTCGCGGCTGAGCGGCTTCAACATTGTTGGGATCAAGCCGGGACGAGATTTTGCTTTATCGGTGGCTTGGCCGTCCAACGTTGGGGCGAGCCTCGATTGACGAATGACGTTGATGCAACCGTGTGGACCGAATATGGGAATGAACAACCGGTCATTGACGAACTATTGAAAGAGTTGTTCCCGCGAATCGAAGACGCCGCCGGATTCGCGAGACTTAATCGGGTGCTACTGGTTCAGGAATCCCAAGGCGTTGATGTCGACATTTCGCTAGCCGCATTTCCGTTCGAGTTGGATGTCATTCAGCGTTCCAGCCTCCAAAAGTACAACAATGGCGTTTTACTTCGAATTTGTGATCCAAGCGATTTGATTATTTTAAAAGGCTTCGCCAATCGGCCTCGGGATTGGCAAGACATTCGAGGTGTTTTAATTCGTAGCAGCCGTTTGCTGAATTGGCCCCGAATCGACCAAGAGCTTTCAATGCTGGCTGACTTGAAAGAAGAGCCAGAAATTGTTGACCAGTTAGTTAAGCTTCGACATTCCCTTAATCAAGTTCCCTAGACCAACAAAGAAACATGACGACTAAAAAAGCCCTCATCACCGGTATCACGGGACAAGACGGTTCTTACCTTGCCGAGCTATTGCTCGAAAAGGGTTACGAAGTTCATGGGATCGTCCGCCGTAGTAGCAGTTTCAATACCGATCGCATCGATCACATCTACCACGATCCACACGAAACAGGCGCAAAGCTTTACTTGCACTACGGCGACCTGACCGACGGACAAAATCTAACCAATCTCGTTCTCGATCTGGCACCCGACGAAATTTATAACTTGGGCGCGCAAAGTCATGTGCGGGTTTCGTTCGATGCTCCCGCCTACACCGTGCAAGTCGTCGGGATCGGGGCACTCAACGTGCTAGAGGCCGCTCGACAGTTGAACAAACAAAAGGGCGTGCGAGTTTATCAAGCGTCGTCTTCGGAGATGTATGGCGATGTCAGCGAAACGCCGCAAACTGAGCACACCCCGTTTCATCCGCAAAGCCCTTACGCCTGTGCGAAAGTCTATGCGTATCACCAAACCGTGAACTATCGTCAAGCCTACGATTTATTTGCTGTCAATGGGATCTTGTTCAATCATGAATCGCCTCGCCGTGGTGAGACTTTTGTGACCCGAAAAATCACCCGCGCCGCCACGCGGATCAAATTGGGGATTCAAGAAAAGCTTTACCTGGGGAATTTGGATGCAAAACGCGACTGGGGTTACGCGAAAGACTACGTGGAAGGCATGTGGATGATGCTCCAGCATCACACTCCCGATGATTACGTGCTGGCCACTGGCGAAACTCAGACGATTCGTCAGTTCCTCGACTACTCATTTGGTCACCTCGATCTTGATTGGGAGAAATACGTTGAGATCGATCCCCGTTATTTCCGCCCGACCGAAGTTAACCTATTGCTCGGCGACGCTTCCAAAGCAAAACGCATTCTGGGCTGGGAGCCGAAAACCAGTTGCCAAGAGTTGGCCGAACTGATGGTCGACCACGACCTCGAACTCGCCAAAAACGAAGCGACTCAGAAGAGTTTGGGGTAAGAAAAGTTGCCCCTCACATAGAAACATCTTGTTTTAGTCAATTGCCTGATAACAATGAACCACCAATGGTGGTGGCGTAGTTTAGCCACGGGAGTGGCGGCAGCAAATAGCCCATGGCGTGAGCCGTGGGAAAACGAAACCAGAAAGCAAAAGCCCCGGCGAGGGGCGACAGCAGACATTGCTGAGCGGGTATTGCCCCGCAATCAATTACCATAATGCTTAGCGCAGGTTCTTTTACATTTCGCGAGTTTTCGATCAATGAGCCACTTCCAATGGCGACAATTCATCAAGCCGTTCTGGAGTTCATGCAGGGCCGAGAGGATTCAGCCATTGTTGGTGCTCATGCGGTCAATGCCTATGTCGACTTGCCGCGCATGACAAGTGACGTTGACATCTTGTCGCTCAACGCAGAAGTCTTCGCAGAAGACATTAAGCAATCGCTTGCCGACCGATTTCATATCGAAATTGTTTTTCGGAAAGTGACCCAAGGTGTTGGGTTTCGTTTGTATCAAATCAGGGAACCCCAAAATCGACACCTGGTCGATGTTCGACAAATCGACTCACTTCCGCCAACCCAAATCGTACAAAATGTTCAAGTCATCGCTCCTGCAGAATTGATCGCGATGAAAGTCATAAGCATGGCCGCTCGCGCTGGCAAAGCGAAAGGCTTGACTGACGAAGCCGATCTGCTGCGACTGTTGCTCGCCTTCCCTCAACTCAAATCAAAACAAAGCGAGATTGAGAAAATCTTGACCGCGCACCACGCCAGTGAACAAGCCCTGCAGATTTGGCAAGCCATGATTATCAGAGAAATTGAACCTGACGACGATGACGCCTACTAAATTAGTAACCGTTCATGGATTGTAGCCGGACTCGTGAGAGTTCGGAAATTTACCAAACTGATAAAACCGAAGTCTCACGACTTCGGCTACGAACCTCGTCGATCCGCGATCTTTTTCGAGATCACCGTGAACGGTTACCTAAATTAATTACTTGACCAGCATCCAATTCACTCCTGAATACCTCGCCGCCCGCGCGGCCGCGTTGGCAAATCTGCCCGGCCCCGTTGGGATGGATGAATTAGATCCGACGGGCCCCTCGGGGCACGCTTATGGAGTTCGGCTCAGCAGCCGACTGACCTCGACCTTTCGCCGACAGAGGAAGATTGCGATGGACGTCACGCCCGAACAAGTCATCGAGTGCATGAACGAAGCGAAAATCAAAGACTGGGTGTTGATGGGCTTGCACGGTTATGTCGGCTACTTGCCAATGCCCCGCGCCACGCAAGACGTGGATGTGATGGTTCCCTATCGTGAACGCAAGGCCGCCGAACGAGCGATCTCGGCGCGTTGGCCCGAACTAAAACTCGTGCAACTTTCACAAGTCTCTCGATTCAGTGACCCCAGCGATGTTGACCATGAAGGAAAACCAAATCCAGTGATCGATTTGATGATGCCGTGGGGGCCGTTCCAAGAAACCATTTTGAAGAAGTACGTGATTAGGAGCGAAGACCTGGTCAGCCGATACCCGACGGTCGAGGCCGCAATCGTTTCGAAGTATGCCGCACTTGTTTCACCAAATCGAAAGATGGCGAAAAAACATTTCGACGCAGGCGACTTGCGACAAATCATTTGTCACAACATTGACTCGATCAACCGCGATGTGATCCAGCAGTTGGGCGATCAAGTCTGGGAAAACGGAGGCGCCGAATTGCTCGAGTTCATCGAACTAGCCCTGCAAGAAAAACCATTTCCGTTGTAAGCCACGTAGGCGGATCCGCCAGAATTCTTTTTCCGAAGCACACGTAGAATACGCTTCCCGTCTGTCCCCTCAAACCAATGAACCCCACCGAGCCCTTCACCCTACCTGCCGCCACGCACGAGCCAAACGATCCTGTTTGGCGGATCGCGTTGCTATACCCACCCCAAGGCAGTTGGTCCGAAAGTGATTTCCTCGCCCTCGATGCGGGCCGATTGATCGAATTCGATTCAGGAAAGATCGAGGTGCATGACTTGCCCACCCTCAAACATCAACGCATCGTCCAATTTATCTATCGAGCCATTTTTTCTTTTATCAATACAGCAATCAACACACCAGCCAATCCAACGGCTTCTTCAGTTCCCGATATAGCAGGGGAAGTCTTTGTCGCTCCTTTGCCCGTTCGCTTGTGGCAAGAGAAATTTAGAGAACCAGATGTCGTTTTCATCGCCAATGATCGGTCACGTTACCGCGACTATCCCGATGGCGCCGACCTGGTCGTCGAGGTCGTTAGCGATGATCCCGCCACTCGCCGACGTGACATTGTC
>JBGSKR010000126.1:0-8897 GCA_041741135.1 Mariniblastus sp. | reverse complement strand
ACCTTTGGTCGCTGCATGGGTTGGCAGAGAGCCTGACACAGCAGAAAAAACTTGACGAAGCCAAAACAGCAAACGAACAGTTCGAACTTGCCTCCAAGCGATGCGACATCCAAATCAATCGCTCGTGTTTCTGCAGACTTGAGAAAGCGTCGAGTGAGAAATAATTTGTGGAACTCGCCACAAAAAAAGTAACCGTTCACGGATTGTCGCCCGACTCGTGAGAGTTCGGAAATTTAATCAACAGATAAACCGAAGTCTCACGACTTCGGCTACGAACCTCGTCGATCCGCGACTTTTTTCGAGATCACCGTGAATGATTACAAAAAAAATAACCAATCAACTTCAACTTCCGTCTGAATCGAAAGAACACCATGTACCAAACCAAAGCTTATGCTGCCGCCAATCCAACATCGGCACTTGATGCAGCGGTGATCGCACGTCGCGAAACAACGGACAACGACATCAAAATGGAAATTCTGTTTTGCGGTGTCTGCCATTCGGATTTGCATACGGCGCGGGATGAATGGCATAGCATGATGCCCACGGTGTACCCATGCGTTCCAGGCCATGAGATCATTGGCCGCGTGACAGAGGTAGGCAGCGCCGTCGAGACGTTTAAGATTGGCGATATCGTCGGAGTCGGTTGCCTGGTTGACTCCGATCACACTTGCCCAAGCTGCCAACATGGCTTCAATCAGTTCTGTCCGGGAGCTGTGTTCACTTACAACAGTCCTGACAAACATGGCGCTGCTCCGGTGACTTATGGCGGTTACTCGGAAGTTGTTGTTGTCGACCAGAATTCGGTGTTGCGGATTCCCGCAAATCTTGACCTTGCCGGTGCTGCACCGCTGCTGTGCGCGGGCATTACGACCTATTCGCCACTGAAGCGAAATTCAATTGGCCCAGGCAAGAAAGTTGGTGTGGTCGGGCTGGGTGGACTTGGCCACATGGGAGTCAAACTGGCGCATGCGATGGGTGCGCAGGTCGTGGTCTTTACAACTTCTCCCGGCAAGAAAGAGGATGCGTTGCGACTGGGGGCAGACGAAGTCGTGGTGTCAACGAATGCGAACGAAATGTCGGCGCATGCAAATAGCTTCGACATGATTCTGGATTGCGTATCGGCCAAGCACGATTTGAACGCCTACCTCAACCTCTTGACTCTCGGAGGTAACATGACTTTGGTTGGTGTTCCAGAAGAGCCGACGCTGGTGAATGCATTTTCACTGATCGCTGGCAACAAATCGCTTTCTGGATCGATGATTGGCGGGATCGCCGAAACGCAAGAGATGCTCGACTTCTGCGGCGAGAACTTGATCGTCGCTGATGTCGAGGTCATCGCCATTCAACAGATCAACGAGGCTTATGAGCGGATGCTAAAAAGCCAAGTCAAATATCGTTTTTCGATCGACATGGCGTCACTGAAGAATAGTTAGCTAAACTGATTCGCGAGCAATTAAGTTCTTTGCCCGTTCTTGCTCGGCTTCGTCCGGCGTTAGCTTGACAATCTTGCCATCTCGCCAAATAACAACTTCCGTGTTCGCGGCCCGTGCACGAGCTATCACTTGTAGGCTGGCAGCCTCAAACGCCAATTGAATCTTCGCCGAAAGTGCGTCAAATTCGTTGTTCGTTGTCATTGGGTATTTGCCTGCTGTTTTGAATGTCTTGCCATCGATTATAGTCGAGAACGCAAATTTTGTCTTCGTCTCTTTCCCAAACCAATACTGCTGTAAGGCGCGAAGCATCTCGGACTTGCGCTCGCGATACGACGGGTTCGTAAAGTTCAAAAAGATTATCCAGACCTCGATGGTATCGTCGCCGAATGACCGATTCTGGAATATTGTGCCCGCCTTCTTTGACTCGCGTGGCCACACGCTCCACCGCCATCTCGACTGAAGGAAGCCAAAGAAAAATAAGATGCACCTTGTATCCAGCCGCTATCCATTCACGGATCGATGTACGGTAACTCCTTGCGGCCAAAGTGGTCTCGAATGAAAAACTTGCACGCAATTTGACCAACTCATCGATTCGCTGGAGCATGAGTTCAGAAGCCCAGAAGGCTTGCGTTTCTGGAGCAAACGGAGCCAAGCCCGCCGCAATCAAATCGGCGTTTAAAAACTCTTTGCAATTTGCAAACGTCGGCAGGAACGAACTGGCGAAGGTCGTTTTCCCAGCACCATTCGGCCCAGCAATCATATAGATCGTTGGTTGGCTTGAATCATCCATCGCTGGGCAGAATCTTGGGAGGTAGAGTCAATGGATCGGCCGGAGATTCAGTAGTCCGAATCAGCTTTGCATGGAGATTCCGCATCGCGGAACCCGTTTTCGTCAAATGGGATTTCCCTTGAATTTCGAGTCGCCCCTCTTCAAGAATCTTGATCTTGAAATCCCCACTGCTCCCTCGTAACGCGATCAGCGAGGGATCTTTCTCGTCGGGAGACATTCGATAGAAATCTCGTTTCGACGCGACCGAAGTGTTATTAGATGAGATCGTTACCGTGAGATGGCAGGTTTCGAGACCCTTGACCGACAAAAATTTCTCTTCGATTTCCAGCAAGAAATCGACTCTTGATTCGGAAACCTTTTCGGCAGTTGCTGATTCAACCAACATTTTGTTTACGCGAGGAAAGGCGGCTCCCGTCCATGTGCCAATCAGCGTCGGCCACGGCATCTCAGCCACGGTCGTTTCGCGGTTGGCAGAACTTTCTGATTCATCGCTCGGTAGAGGACTTGAACTGCTGCCGGGATTGCAACCGAAAACCGCGATCACAAAGGCCATCACCACCCATGAAAGGCACGGTTTGAATTTTGCTGGCTGGGCTGTCATGAGATATGCACTTTCAGTTGGATTTCTCTGCATGGCGACGGTAGCGACGAAACACATGCAACACTTGTTTTGTGGACCAAGCTTAGCGACATGTTTATCGAGACCGAACCGGAACTTCACTGGTGCGGTAGCCAGATTCAGCGGGCCGGATTCCAGGAGCCATCCGCGGTGGCCGGTTCTGCCGCAACCAAAACCCGAGAGCCAGCACGCCGACAAAGATCATTAAGACGATCAGTTTTCCGGCGACAGAGGAAGGTTGTTCCGAGTCACCAACTCGTGAATCTTTCATAAACGATTGCACCCTTTTCTGAAATGTAAGTACATTGCGACGCCGAAGCCCAAATGCAACCGCAGATCGAGCAAGATTTATTGGGCGATTCGGAGGCGTCATTTTCAAATGACGAACCCTGAACTTGCATCAATTTACTGAAAATTCTGAAACGGTGCAAATTTTGGGTCGATTTCAGCGACGAGATCGTCCATACTACCCATAACTTCGAACGTCGAAATCATCGGATTTCGCATCGGAAACCATCGGGTTCCATGTCAAAACGTAAAGGAAGTCCACATGTCTTTCTGTAGCCAGTGTGGAACCAAACTTAACCCAGGTGACGAACGCTGCTCGGTTTGCACCCCCGTCGCTTCGCCATCCAAGGCAAGAGCGTCGGAGCGGGGCCAGCCGATCAAGCTCCAAGATTTCTATGACTCTGCGGGAATTTTAGAGAGGTTCCCAGTGACGATTCAAGACCGTCGTGCAGTCACCGCATCGCCAGTATCTGCATCAACTGGCTTTTCATCGCCATTCTCGATGGAATCACCCACGGCGGAGTTGAGAAATCCATCGAGAAACCCACCGCCGCAAACCGTCACGAGAAGTTCATCGCCAAGTGCTGCAAGCCAGCAGCCGGCTCCTGGTTTCTGGGCCGCCATCCGCAATCCAGAATTGCGTCGACGCATTTTGCAGGCGGCAACTTGGGCTCTCGCGAAAAGCCTTGGCCTGACGGCACTCGTCTTGATTCCGGGATTTATCCTGCTGAACTTCTCACCCGTGATTGGCATCGCCTGGATGTTTTGTGGATCGTTCCTGCTGATGGCACGTAGTTACGCGAAGCCATGGCGATTGATGTGGATCACTTGTCTGCTACCGGCGATTACCTCGGGAGTGTGTTTGTTGCTTCAGCTTGCCGTTTTCTCGGATCGGATTCCACCCATCTCGCTGCTGCTACCCAGCGTCTGCGTTGGCCTAGTGATCGGAGTCTTGCGCGCCAGGAGTCATTCGCTCTATCGTGAACAAGGCGCGGTAATGGCGCAGCGAACCAGCGTTTATTTAGCGATCTGGGCTGTCTGTTTTGGGTTCGCTCAGTTCGTAGGACTGTACGCCAGTACGATGCCGTTAATTAAAGGCAGTCTATTGGCATCTGCCTTCAGCACTTCCATGCTAATCTGCGTCTCGCTGGTAATCTTGAGTCGGTATACACAGATGAAATCGCTGCCTCATGAAGTCGAAAGGGTTAAGTGAGAAAGGGACATGCACAAGAAATCGAACGAAAGGGCCGGTTGATGTCCGCGAAAGTTTGGATGAAATTGAAACAGGCAAATGCGGTGGCCAATTTTCAGTGGGCCGAATACACCGCTGTATCATTGATTGTGTTCCTGCTAACCATGACCGCGACGACCGAGGCACAGAGCCTCGGACAGAAGCTTAATGTAACTTCGCTTGGGCTAGTTCCATCGAACATTGGAGACTACTTCTTCGATGGCGAGCGTAGTTATGCACGCAAAAGTTCGCAGGGCGATGTTAATGCAACTTTCAAATATTTTCTGCGTAACAATGCCAGCTCCCGTGTCGAAATAGAACTTCAATGGCAGGAGCCAAGCAGCGACCGCTCCTCCCTCGATGTCGAATATGGACCGCAAGCTCGCTTCTTCAACGCAGGTTCTCGATCTCCTTACTTCTTTGCTAGTGATACGCACCAAGTAAATGGTTATATCCGAGTAGAAAAAGACGTTCAATTAGACCAGAAGTCGCTGGACCAGATTGCGGACTATGTCATCAGTCGCAGCAATCTTCGTGCTGAAAAACTACCGGTCCACGTTCTCGCAGCAAATTTTCCCAAACAATTTCAAGGGCAGACTCTGGGTAGTGTCTGGACTTCGGAAGGCAACAACGGGAATTGGAGCGAGGTCAAAGCAAATTACGGCACTCCGCAAGGTGGCGGCGCGAGCGATGCATTCCACATCAAATTTACTTTCTATCGTGATTTGAGTGGAAACTGGCAAAATGATGAGCGGCTGAAGGAAGGCATATCGAAAATCCAAAGTGTCAATCGCGTTCTGGCGGCAGAGTACTCCCTTAGAAATAATGGCAAGGTTTCACTCGACTTAGTTCGGCAACTAGCAACAGAAGTCATCGGGCGACTTGAACCCCTCGCTGCGAAACGGCCTGGTGTGTTGCTTACGACTGACGACGTTTCTGAGAATGCTGGACGAACTCACATCGAATCTCCATTTAGTGTTGATCCGAAAGATACCGGTTCACCAAGCCCATCGTTTGAGAGTTTTTTTGACGATGCGGATCCTGAGTCAAGTCTCCGCGCCTTGGAAACTCGTGACGCCGCGGCCATTTCTACAATTCTGGTCGCTTTAATTCTGGTGGGAACTGCCGGAGGTTTAAACCTGGCTCAAGCAATCGCCAGCGCCATTGCGAGTGCCGTCCAAGCCGGAATTGAGGTCTCTACCGATCATGTGATCGATGCGGTTTTCGATCTGCCCTTGCAACCGAATGGTCCGACGAATTTTCCCGATGTCTTCGCTGGCAATCAGGTTGAAGTGACTGATTCCTCGGTCTCCGTCGACAGTCAGCCAGTAGGTGGTGCATCTCCGCTTGCGGACGCGATTGAGCCGTCACCTTCGGAAGAGCCACTGCAAGGAAGCCAGCCGGAAACCGTTCCGGTAGAACTGGTTCCAGCAGAAATCGTTCCGCCGGAAGGGATTCCGCCGGAAGGGATTCAGCCGGAAGGGATTCAGCCGGAAGATGATCAACCGAGCGATGCTGCCAACGAGGCACCGCCGTTTGCACCCAAAGCACCCAGTGTTCCGGCCGCACTCGTCGATGGCGATGAAACGGTTCCTTTCCGTGGCACTCGCGAACTCTTTGACCGCGCCAACCGAGCCATGTTCGGCGAAATGCCGCTTCGTGGCAAATCGAGTTCGTCGCTCGTTGATGAACCACCGGTCCCTGGTTCTGACCCTAATCGCCCCTTACCTGACGCGCCCTCCGTTGGTTCAGAAAATCAGCCGAACACGAGCGAACCAGCAACGACTGAGACCGCAGCCCCAACAGACTCAACCGCAACAGCGGCAGATACCGCTGAGACTGACCCAAGGGGCTCCACCTCGACAAAGACCGTTCCAGAATCCGAACGGCAAACCACTGACTCCAACACCGAACCGATCAACCCGTTCACCCTTCGCGATCCAGCAACGGGTGAGCTGTTGCCTCGGGATGTCAATGGTCGCGTGCAGTACGGGGGCGAATGGATGTCGACCGAGGAAGCCCAACGTCGAACCAACATGGACGCGGATGCGCTTCAACGAGCAACGGCTGCCACACAGCGCGTCGACAGTTTCAAGGATGCCGTCGACCAACTCAATGCCGAGACTGATCCGCAGCGTCGTGCCGAACTGTTGGCAGAAGTACAACGGCAGGCCAACGAGTTTCACAGCGACTATGACGGACGCAGCACACTGAAATCAGAAGGACTGACGCCTTATAGCGCGGCACTTGACAATGCGATTCAAGAGACCAACAGAACCAAGGTTGATCCGGCGCATCTTCAGGAACTGAATTCGATGGGACTAAAGATTGGAGACAAACCACTCGACGACAGCTCATTGATCGATTTCCGCAACAAGTCAAGTGAAGGCACGGTGCCCACGGATCGCGACCGAGGACTAAACGAATCAAAATTTCGCGAAGCGTTAGAAGCAATGGAAAAAGCCAAACCCGGCAGCCAGGAAGCTTACGAGGCTGCTCAACGGTTGGCCAAGGCACGCCAGGAAGGCAAGCTGACACTCGACCCAGATCAATTTGATCAATATCTGCGTGACAAACGAGCGGCCGCCAACGAACAGCTTGAACAACTTGAGCAACAAAAAAACGGTCTACCGCTTGATTCGCCAGAACGATTGGAACTCGAACGACAACAACGCCGCATCGAAGAACAAGTCGTTCCGGGAATTGATCAGCGACAAACAGAACTAGACGGCATCAAGCCTCGCCATCAGGCACTTCAGAACGCTCGCATCGAAGAGCTTCAACGTTCGCTTGCCCGCCATCCGCCAGACTCAACACAAGCCGAACGGATTCGTCAGACGATTGAAGGTTTGAAAAGCGAAACGAAAATTCCGATCACCACTAGTCGCTTCGGAGATTACGCGCAAGAAACCTACAACGACGTTTTTGAAAAAGTAACCGGCAAAAGCTCGCGAGGCGCTTTGCAAGCTTTGACACACTCAAAGGACAAGGAGGCTTTCGGCGACGTCAACGTTCTAAAAGGGATCGGTCCCGACAATCTTCCCGACCCTCGGCAAGCTTCGCAAACTGCATCGGTGGCGAATGTGAAATCCACCGAGAACCAACACCTGGTGGATGAAGGGCACTTCACTCCCGGACAGGCGATCAAAGAAACCGCGCGAGGATACGCCAAGGACCTCGGTACGAAAGTCATGCCACTGGTCGAAAGTGACCCCAAGATCACGCCAGAAAGACTGAGTCAGCTTCGTCGAATCCATGAGGTCTTGGACGACGTCGGCAAAGGAAAAATTCTGCCCGGTCAAGCTGATCTCGCGTTGAAGCAAGCCTTGCCGGAAATTCCCAACATGAACATGGCGAAAGCCACGGGAATGGTGGACGCCAATTTCGAAGCCGCCATCAAGTGGCGCAGTCAACCAACGAGGATGTCCGCTGGTGATGCCTTCGGCCAAGTGTCGGATCTCAAGGGGACACTGGATGAGTACGATAAACTTCGCCAAGGCGGCGCGAATGTGATTGACGCCACCGGGACTTCCATTGCGAAGACGCAGGCGGGAAATGCGTTGTACGCCAACCAACCGGGAATTGGAATGGCAGGAGCTCTGTTGCCACAGGGTGCCCGCGCCGCCCTGCCGGATCAATTCGCTGGTGAACTTATCGACAAGGGCCGCGACATGCTCGGTGCTGCGGCACGTGATTTGGGACAATCGACCGTCACGGGTGAAATCTCAGGAGATCACTTTCGTCAGACGGCGGAAGAAATCGCCAGGGGCGGTGGGACGGTTGGCGGCTACGGTCGCTTGGGTGCATTCCTCGGTGATGAGTTTGGCAGAGCTTCCCAACAAAATCCCGACGGTTCCACCATGCAGACAATCGGGAGAGCAACCAACAATCTCCTCGAGGATACTTACAACATTTATCAGACAGGCGAGTTGCGTAATCAAGCAACCGCTGCCCAAGAGGGCTTCGACAGATATGTGACCGAAGATTTGAGAACGAGTGCGCTTCGCGGAGAGCATGGGGCACCGCTGCAAGGCGTCTACCAAACGCTGGACTTGACGAACGAAATCCTGATCGACCCAGTACGATTTGCTGAAGACACACAAGCCTTGCGCGAGGAAGGTTGGATCATGGATCGTGACGGCAATTTCGGGAACGGTCTTCTCTTTGATCGACCTCTTCAGCAACAAGTCGCCACTAATGTTGACCATGCGCTGTCAGGCACGCCGGTAATCAATGTGCCCTACACAGGGTTGCGAGATATCGGTCGCACCGTCGCTGATTCAGAATTCCGTCAGGAAATGCGCGAAGGACTCGACGGCATGACCCATGAACTGGGGCAGTTCATGTTCGGCGGCACGACCAACAATGGGAAGGGCCGCTGATGCAAGAGTTTTTTCTGTCCGCCGACCAATTGCAGTCGATCCTCACCATTGCCCATTTTAAGCCGATCGATGGCGCTCCACTTTCAAAGGTATCCGGCGGGCAACTTGCGGAGATTTCATCAGGCTTCACTGCCCTGCTCCGACACAACGTGAT